>NZ_SSXB01000005.1:0-86876 GCF_021698995.1 Blastococcus sp. KM273129
GACCCGCCCGCCCCGGCCGAGCGCGAGCCGGTGGGCGTCGGCTAGGCGGTTCGCCCGGCAGGCCGCCGTACCATCGACTCTCGACGCCGACCTGAGGAGCACCGCCTCGTGGCCTCCGTCCCGCCCGACCCGCGCTCCACCCGCTGGCTCCGCCGTCGGCCCACCGAGCCGCTGCCGCAGCAGGAGCCGCCCCGCCGGCCGCGTTTCGACCGGCCGCCGCCGGAGCGGGACGACTGGTACGCCGGGCCGCCGCCCGCCGGGGGTCCACCACCGCCGCGCACCTGGCCGGGGCAGGCGCCGCAGGGCCGGTGGCCGTCGGCCCCGCCCGGGGGCGCGTACCCGCCACCGTCCTATCCGCCCCCGCGGGGCCCGTTCCCCCCGGAGCGCGGCCCGTTCCCGCCGCCGCGCGGGGCGTACCCACCGCCGCAGGCCCCGGTCCCGCCGCCGGCCCCGCCGGCCGGACCCGAGCGCGGTCGCCGTCGCCGGCTGCGCGCGCCCCGGCGCCGCCGGGGGCTCGTCCGCCGCATCGTGAAGGTGCTGGCGGTGCTGGGCGTCGTCCAGGCGCTGGTCGTGCTGTCGCTGCGCTGGGTGGACCCGCCGACGACGGCGTTCATGGCGGCCAACCCCGCGGGCTCGGTCCAGCAGTCGGTGCCGGTCGAGCACGTGTCGCGGAACTTCCTCGCCGCGGTGATCGCGCACGAGGACGCGCAGCTGCCCTATCGCGACGGCGCCTTCGAGTGGGACGCGCTGTGGGACCGCGCGACGGCGCACCTCTCCGGCGCGGAGGACCCGTCGGGGTCGACCATCCCGCAGCAGGTGGCGAAGAACCTGTTCCTGAACCAGGAGCTCAGCGCCTGGCGCAAGGGGCTGGAGGCGGCGCTGGCGGTGGAGCTCGCGGCGTTCGTCGACGACCGCCGGATGCTGGAGCTGTACGTCAACTACGCGCAGTTCGGCCCGACGATCTACGGGGTCTGCGCGGCCGGCTGGTACTACTTCGACTCCCCGCCCGCCGAGCTGTCGGCCGACGAGGCGGTGATGCTCGTGGGCCTGCTGCCCTCGCCCGGGCACGTGCAGCGGGCGCCCGGCGGCGGGATGGACTTCCAGGTCGACGACGGCCTGGGCTGGCTGTCCCGCTCGCACGTGCTGAACGCGCAGGCGCGGGTGCCCCGCCACCTCGACCGGCTGGGCTTCACCCCTGTCGAGGACGCCGGCGTCACGGGGCTTGCCTCGGAGCAGGAGCCCTCGGGCGACGACTGCTCGACGCCGCCGCAGGAGGTCACCGACCTGATCGCGGCGGAGGGCACGGCCTGAGGGCGTCGCGCGCCGGGAGCCCCCACGGGGCTCCCGGCGCGGCGCTCAGCGCTGCTCGGCGTCCTTGCCGAACTGCGGGTTGGGGACGCCGGGGCGCGGTTGCCGCAGGCCCGCGTCGAACCGCTGGGTGGCCTCGAGCTCGGCCGTGTCCGGAGCGGCGTGCCGCCCCGGGCGGGGCATCGTGAATTCGGCCGTCTCGTCGAGCAGGTGCTTGCCCACACCATGTCCTTCCGTGGAGGGTTTGGGCCAGCCTACGAGCGGGGTCCGACGGTTCGCGGGACCTCCGTCGAAGGTGCAGGTCGGCTGTGACGAGTGGGGCGGCCGGGGTGTCCGGGGCTCAGCCCAGCGGCAGCGTGACCGACGACGCCGACGCCCCGCCGTGCCCGATCCGGTGGGTCACCGGCACCCCATGGGTGCCCTGGCCGGGCGGCTCGCCGGTGCCGAGGTTGCGGGCGTACCGGGGGTGGGCGCCGCCGGAGACCTGCAGGCGCAGGCGGTGCCCGGCGAGGAATCGGTGCGCGGTGTCGGGCAGCGTCGTCTCGACCAGCCGCTCGCCCACGACCGGCTCCTCGCCCTCGGCCGGGTCGAGCCGGACCAGGCGGTCGGTCACGTTGACCGAGCGGCCGCGGGAGTCCACGTCGCAGAGCCGCACGAAGACGTCGGCGTACGGGTTGTCCGAGGTCAGGCACAGCCGGACCGTGGCGCCGCCGAGCAGCTCGACCGGCTGCGTCAGCGGCGCGGTGGTGAAGGTGCGGACGTCGTCGCGCGCCTCGAGCCGGCGGTTGTCGCGCCGGCCGGCGCTGCGGGCGAGCACCCGGCCGCCGACCGACGGCGTCGGGTCCACGGGGTCGTGGCGGAAGCTGGTCGCGTCCGGTTCCGCGGGCGGGTCGTCGCGCAGCGCGCCGCTCCCGGCGAGGTACCAGGTGCGGTCGGTGGTGGGCGGCGGCCAGTCGTCCATCCCGCGCCAGGCGCGCGCCCCGGTGACGTGGACGCGGACCCGGTCGGGGCGCCGGATCGGTTGCGTGCCCTCGACCGGCAGGTGGGTGTTCAGCCAGGCGAGGCTCTCCGGCGTCGTCACGGCGGCGTCGATGGTGAGGTGCGCCCACGGGCCGACGGTGAGGCCGACGTCGACCCCGCGGTCGCGCAGCACGGCGTACTGGTGGAGCGTCTGCTCGAGGAACCAGTCCTGCCAGCCGCCGATGAGCAGGGTGGGGACGGTGCTCGAGTGGACCGCCGGGGTGGCCCGGTAGCGGTCCCAGTAGGGGTCGTCGAGGTCGGGGTGGGCCAGCCACTCGTCGAACCACGGCGCCGGGTTGCCGCCGAACCGCTCGGCCAGACCCTGCAGCGGCAGCCGGTGCAGGTGCGGGGCCAGCCGCCGCTCCGCCGTCATCAGCCGGGCGGTGCCGCGGATGGCACCGAACCGCTCCTGGTGGGCGACGAGCTCGGTCCAGATGGCGAGGTTGGTGAGCTGGAACGCGCCGTCGACCAGCCCGGCCTGGGCGAGGTCGTGCGGGCCGATGTGCAGCACCATCGCCTTGAGCTCCGGCGGCGGGTCGAGGGCCAGCGCCCACTGGGTGTAGCCGAGGTAGCTCGGGCCCAGCGTCGCCAGCCGCCCGTCGAACCAGGGCTGGTCGCGCAGCCAGGCGACGGTGTCCTGCCCGTCGTGCTCCTCGTTGACGACGGGCGCGAAGTCGCCGCCGGAGCCGAAGGTGCCGCGGACGCTCTGCAGAACGACGGCGTAGCCGCGCTCGGCGTAGGGCACGGCCATGGTCACGGCGAACTGCGGGCCGCGACCGTACGGGGAGCGCAGCAGCACGGTGGGGTGCGGGCCGACGGTGGGCGGGAGGTGGACGTCGGCGCGCAGCGAGGCGCCGTCGCGCATCGGGACGGCGACGTCGCGCAGCACCCGCGCCGGGCCGAGCGCCCGGGGCAGCCGCCACCGCTTCGCCAGCGCGGTGGCGGCGAGGCGGGCGGCTCGGGACAGCGGCTGACCGGCGTCGACCTGGGGCACGGTCGCCGACCCTAGCCAGGGGCGCCGACAGCCCCTCGGGTCAGACCTTGAGCAGGCGGTGCACGTACTGGATGGCGATCCCGCCCTCGCCGACGGCGGAGGCGACCCGCTTCACCGACCCGTGCCGGACGTCGCCGGCCGCGAGCACGCCGGGGATGCTCGTCTCCAGTGGCAGGGGGCGCCGGCCGAGGGCGTCGACGCCGGCCTCGCTCAGCTCCGTGCCGGTGACGACGAAGCCGGCCGGGTCCCGCTCGAGGTCCGGCGGCAGCCACGCGGTGTGCGGCTGGGCGCCGATCATGAGGAACAGCGCGTAGGCGTCCACCTTCTCCTCGGCGCCGGTCGCCCGGTCGCGCAGGACGAGGTGGTCCAGCCAGCCCTCGCCCCCGCCGTCGACGACCTCGGTGCCGGTGCGCACCTCGATGTTCGCCGTCTCCTCGACCTGGTGCACGAGGTAGTGCGACATGCCCGCCTCGAGGCTGCCCGCGCGGACGACGAGGGTGACCCGGTCGGCCCAGCCGGCGAGGTGGATCGCGGCCTGCCCGGCGGAGTTGGCGCCGCCGACGATGAACACCTCCCTGCCGGCGACCAGCGGCGCCTCCGAGGCGGCGGCGCCGTAGAAGACGCCCGCGCCGTGCAGCGCCTCCAGCGACGGGACGTCGAGCCGGCGGTAGGCCGCACCCGTCGCCAGGACGACGGCGCCGGCGACCACCACCCCGCCGGTGTGCAGGCGGACGACGACGCCGTCGCCGTCCGCGGTGAGGTCGGTGACCTCCTGCATGAAGGCGAACCGGGCGCCGAACACCCACGCCTGCTGGTAGGCGCGGCGGGCGAGGTCGGCCCCGGTGATACCGCGCGGGAAGCCGAGGTAGTTGCGGATCGAGGAGCTCGACGTCGCCTGGCCGCCGATGCTGCCCGAGTCGATCACCACGGTGCGCAGCCCCTCCGAGGCGCCGTACACACCGGCGGAGAGGCCGGCCGGCCCGCAGCCGACGATCACCAGGTCGTAGCGCTCCCCGGTCGGCTCGATGACGGTGCCGGCGGAGCGGGCGATCTCGACGTCGCTCGGGTCCTCCATGACGTCGCCGGTGGGCATGACGAGGACCGGGAGCTTGCGCGCGGGCGCGTCGCCGAGGAGGGCGCGGCCCTGGTCGGACCCGGCCAGGCAGAAGCGGTGCGGCATGGCGCAGCGGCCGAGCACCTCGCGCAGCTCGAACGCCCGGCCCGACCACGACTCCCCCACCACGTCGATGGTGTGCGGGGCGCGGCGGCGCTCCTCCGCCCAGGCGAGGAGGAACGTCGACAGCGCCTGGTGGAACTGCTCGTCGGGCGGCGGGGCGGGCCGGACGACGTAGTGGTCGATCCGGCCGCCGGCGATCGCCTCGAAGATCGCGTCGCCGGCCTCGGCCACCCCGACGCTGGCCCAGTCGACGAGCAGGGCGCGCTGGGCGTGCCGGAACAGCCCGGGCACCTCGCCGAGGAGGTCCGCGCCCGGGGCGCCCGCGAGCTCGTCGGCGGCGAGGACCAGGGCGACGTCCTCCCCGTCGGCGGCGAGCTGCTCGAGGGCGGCGAGCGCGGCGGCCGGGGTGCGCAGGCAGGAGACCCGGTAGTCGGGCTCGTACCGGGTGCGCAGCTCCCGCTCCACGGTCGCGAGCCGGGCGGGATCGTCGTCGACGGCGAGGATCAGCGGGACGGGCATGGGATCTCCGGTGGCGTCGGACGGCCCCCGCTGCCGAAACGGTAGGCCCGGTCTCCGCGATGCACCAGGGTCCGGCGGTGGGTTGTCCCGGCGAGCCCGTGGTAGGTCACCCCGGTGGACACGCGCACCCTGCTGCTGGGCGACTGGACGCCGGTGATCCGGGACGGCATCGACGTCCTGCGGCTGGTGATCCTGGGCGGGGCCGTCTTCTACGCGGTCGCGGGCGACTGGGGTGCGGCGGCGCTGCTGGCGTTCTTCTTCGGCATCACGCTGGTCGCGCGGCTGCTGAACCTGCCGCGGCCCTACGACCTGTCGCTGACCGTGGCGATGGCGCTGCAGGGGTTCGGCGAGGTGCTCGGGCTCTACGACGAGTGGCTGGCCTTCGACGACCTGGTGCACTTCACGCTGCCCATGCTCACCGCGCCGGTGGTCTACATCGCGCTGGCGCGGGCCGAGGTGGTGCCCGACCCGCGCGACGAGACGCACCTGCCGCACTACATCGGGATCGCCGTCGTCACCGCCGCGCTGGGCATCTCGATCGGCGCACTGTGGGAGGTGTACGAGTGGCGCTCCGACGCGTGGCTGGGCACGGACCTGTCGATCGACAACGACGACACCAACGGCGACCTGGTGCGCGACTCGCTGGGCTCCCTGGTCGGGGCCGGGCTGCTGGTGGTGTGGGCGCGGTTCGGCTGGGGGTCGGTGCGGCGGATCCCCGGGGTGAACACCCACGAGGACGTCTCCGCCTGAGGGCCTTTTGTGCACATAACGCCCCGCGGTGCGCTCTGTGCACAAAAGGCCGTGTGGTGCGCCCGGTTGTGCGCCGGGTCAGCTGATGGCGGTCGGGTCGACGTCCCGCGCCCCGAACGGCTCGACCAGCCCGGAGAGCGGGGCCGGGCCGTCGTCGGCGTCGTAGACGTAGTCGACCCGGCCGCCGTCGAGCACCGGGCGGGCCAGGACCGGTCGGATGCGCCGTGGGGTCGCCATCACGGAGGCGACGTCCGGGTGGGCGGCGAGGTCGCGCAGGGTCGAGGCGGTGGCGTTCATCATCGTCAGCGACCCGGCGCGGAAGCCCGCGAACGCCTCGGCGACCGGCAGCCAGGTCACCCGGTCGGCCTCGCCGCCGACGTCGCGGGTGCGCTGACCGGCCGGGAGCGCGGCGAGGAAGAACCGGGTGTCGAACCGGCGGGCCGACCACTCCGGCGTGATCCAGTGCGCCCAGGGGCGGAGCAGGTCGGCGCGCAGCAGCAGCGACCGCGCGGCCAGGAAGTCGCTGAGCGCCAGCGTGCCCGCGATGAGCGCCAGCCGGTCGCGCTCCCAGTCGTCGCCGGTCGTGTCGGTGACCGGGGTGCCGTCCCGGTGGGCGGCGAGCAGGACGCCGGACTCCTCGAACGTCTCGCGGACCGCCGCCGCGACGAGCGCCGTCGCCAGCCCGGGGTCGCAGGAGAAGGCGGCGGCCCACGCGGCCGGCGGCGGGCCGGCCCAGTGGTCGGCGGCCTCGCGGTCGCGCGGGTCGACCGAGCCGCCCGGGTACACGTGCATGCCCGGGGCGAAGGCCATGGTCGGACGGCGCCGGAGCAGGTAGACCTCCGGGCCGGTCGCCCCGTCGCGGAGCAGGACGACGCTGGCGGCGTCGCGGGCCGCGACGACGTCGGTCTCCCCGCGCAGGTAGCGCGCGACGAGCTCCGTCCGGTCGGCAGCCATGGCCGTCATGCTCGCACCGAGCGGCGCGCACGCGTTTCGGCTTGACCGATAGCGTCGTTCTGACGACATTGTCCGTATGCCCCTGATGACCACCGAGCAGGCCGCCGACCGGATGGGCGTCTCCGTCCGGCACGTGCAGCGCCTCGTCTCCGGGGGCGACCTGCTGGCGATCGGCCCCGACCGCGTCGACGCGGACTCCGTGGCCCAGTGGGTGGCGCAGCGGCGGGGCAGCCGGGTGCGCGCCTGGGAGGAGCCGACGGCCTGGGCCGCCGTGGCGCTGCTGGAGGGGCGTCGGGCCGGGTGGCTCGGGCAGGCGCAGCGGTCGCGGCTGAGGTCGGCGCTCGCGGTCTCGGCCGCCGACGAGCTCGCCGCGCGGACCCGCAACCGGGCGTCGGTGCACCGCTACCGGGCGCACCCGCGGGCACTCGGCCGGCTGGCCCGCGAGGTCGTCGCCTCCGGCGCCGCCGGGGGCATCGGCGGGTTGAGCGCGGCGCCGGACCGGTGCGACGGGTACGTCGCCGAGTCGGTCGCCGACGCTCTCGTCCGGCGCTACCGGCTCGACGCCGACCCGTCGGGTGGCGTCACGCTGCGGGTGACGGGCATGCCGATGGACGTCGTCGAGGAGCTGGCGAGCGGACGGCGGCAGGTGCTCGCCGGGCTGGACCTGGCCGCCTCCACCGACCCCCGCGAGCGGTCGGCCGGCCACCGCATCCTCGACCGCGCGCTCGGGCAGCTGCGTGGCTGAGCTGCTGCGGCCGCCGACGCCGGCGGGCGGATGGGCCCGTCCCTGGCCGGACGTCGCGGAGCTGGCCCAGGCGGTGCCGGCCGACGCCTGGACGCTGATCGGCGGGCTGATGGTGCAGCTGCACGCCGCGGTCGCGGGGCTGCCGGTGGTGCGGCCGACCGGCGACGTCGACGTCCTGCTGCACGTGGAGACGGGGCGCGGGCGGGCCGCGCAGGTGGCGCGCTCGCTCGAGGAGCTCGGGTACCGGCTGGCGCCGAGCGTCGATCCCCGCGTCGGCACCGCGCACCGCTTCGTCCGGGACGGCGCCGTCGTCGACCTGGCGACGTCGGGCAGCGAGCGCTCCGTCGTCGACGTCGTCGCGGCCGACCACGTGCCGCCCAGGGCGCTGCCGCGCTTCCGCGGCTACGACCTGGTGCGGGTGGCGGGCGGCACGCAAGCGCTGCGACGGACGGTGCTGGCCGAGCTGCGCATCACCGGCACGGGGACGACGACGATCAGCGTGCCCGACGCCTTCGGGGCGCTGGTCCTCAAGGCCGCGGCGCACCGCACCGACGGCCGGGATCGTGACCGGCACCTGGCCGACGCCGCCGTGCTGCTGGCGTGCGTCGACCCGTTCGAGGAGCGCGCCCCCTCGGGGAGCGACCGCAAACGGCTGCTGCACCTGCAGCGGCACCTCGCGGACCCGACGGCGGCGCCCTGGCTGCTCCTCCCCGACGAGGCCCGCCGTGACGGGCAGGTGGCGCTCGACCTGCTCTGCGCCTGAGCTCGTCAGACCAGGGACTTCCGCCCCTGACCGCGGGACACGACGACCTGCCGCCCACCGCGGTCCCGCCCTAGCGTCCGGGGGGACGACGTCCCCGGCACGGAGGAGCAGGCATGCGCGCGGTGCAGTACCGGACCATCGGTGGCGAGCCCGAGGTCGTCGAAGTCCCGACACCGGAGCCGGGCCCGGGGCAGGTCCGGCTGCGGGTCACCGCCGCGGGGCTGTGCCACTCGGACGCGTTCGTCATGGGACTGCCGGCCGAGCAGTACGTCTACGGGCTGCCGCTGACGCTCGGGCACGAGGGCGCCGGCGTGGTCGACGCGCTGGGCTCCGGCGTGACCGGCGTGGAGGTCGGCGAGCCGGTGGCGGTGTACGGGCCGTGGGGCTGCGGGCTGTGCCACGCCTGCGCGTGCGGCGCGGAGAACTACTGCCCGCGGGCGGCCGAGCTGGGGATCCAGCCGCCCGGGCTCGGCTCCCCCGGCGCGCTCGCCGAGTACATGATCGTCGACGACGTCCGGCACCTGGTCCCGCTGGGCGACCTCGACCCGGTGGCCACGGTGTCGCTGACCGACGCCGGGCTGACGCCGTACCACGCGATCGTCTCGTCGCTGGGTGCGCTGCCCGCCGGGAGCACCGCCGTGGTGATCGGCGCCGGCGGGCTCGGGCACGTGGGCATCCAGATCCTGCGGGCGATCACCGGGGCGACCGTCGTCGCGCTGGACATCAGCGAGCAGAAGCTGGAACTGGCCCGCGAGGTGGGCGCGCACCACGTCCTGCGGTCGGACGAGTCCGCCGTCGGGGAGATCCGGTCGCTGACCCGCGGGGTGGGCGCGCAGGTGGTGTTCGACATGGTCGGGGCGCCGCCGACGCTGGAGATCGCCCGGCAGTCGGTCGCGCTGGACGGCGTCATCCAGATCGTCGGGATCGGCGGTGGGCTGCTGCCGACCGGCTTCTTCTCCACGCCGATGGGGGCGTCGGTGCGGGCGCCGTACTGGGGCCGGCGGTCGGAGCTGATGGAGGTGCTCGACCTGGCGCGCGTCGGAGCGATCCACGTCGAGGTGGAGCGGTACACGCTCGACCAGGCGCCTTCCGCATATCGCAAGCTGCACGAGGGCACCATCCGCGGCCGCGCCGTCGTCGTCCCCGGGGAGTGACCTCCTGCGCGCTCAGCCGGTGGTGACCGCGCCGGAGTTGGGGACCATCTCCACCCAGGTGGTCCCGGGTGTGAGGGTCACCGGGTCGCCGTCGGCGTCGGTCAGCTCCACCCGCTCACCGACGGCCGGCTTGGACCAGGTCGCCTCGGCGGTGTGACCGCCGGAGGCGACGAGGGCCCGCCCGCTGCCGGTCAGGACCGTCTCCGGGACGGGGTTGCCGGCGGGGTCGCGGGCTCCGGTCTGGACGACGTCGACGCGCAGGACGACGACGTTCGCGGCACCGATGCGCGCGCCGTCCGCCTGGACCGCGGGGGTGCTGCCCTCGGCGCGCAGCCAGCGGCCGTCGGTAGCGCTCCAGGTCCAGCGCGGTGTGCTGATGCCCGACAGCGCGAGGTCCAGCGT
Organism: Blastococcus sp. KM273129; assembly: GCF_021698995.1. Classification (NCBI taxonomy): domain Bacteria; kingdom Bacillati; phylum Actinomycetota; class Actinomycetes; order Geodermatophilales; family Geodermatophilaceae; genus Blastococcus; species Blastococcus sp. KM273129. The sequence continues at coordinate 9,787 of NZ_SSXB01000005.1, forward strand.
GGCCGTCGGCTGACCTGCGCTAATGGCGGTGGCCTGCTCCCCCGGTGCGGCGTGGTCGAACTGGGTTTCAGGAGCAGCGCGGTGGTCGGCGTCGGCCTGGTCGAGCAGGGTCTGCGGGGTCGCGTGGACGTTGTGCGGCGCCGAGCGGGCCGTCGTCCGGAAGAAGCCGTCGGCGCCGGCGTCCTGGCGGAGCACCTGCAGCCCGGCGTTCTCGGCGGCGGCGATGTAGGGCGGCACGCCGCCGGAGAAGGCGAGCAGCCCGCCGAGCGGTGCGGCGATCGCGGCGTCCATCGGCCGGATCGACCGGACGGGGCCGATCTCGGGCGGGAGGGTGGAGTGGTAGACGGCGACGAACCGGGTGATGCCACCCTCGACGACCTGCTCCCACACCATGTCGGCGGCGTTGAGCCCGGTCTGCGGGCGGGCGGCAGAGCTGTTCTCGATCTTCACGGCGAGCGCCGGGCGGTCGGGGACCGAGTCGGCCGGAACGCCGGTCAGCGGCCAGGTGGGCCCGGACGGCGACGTACCGGCGAGCACGGAGTCGAGGAACGGCAGGGCTGTCACGTGCGGCTTGACCGTCGGCCACACGACGACGCCGGCGACCACCAGCACCGCGAGCAGGAGGAGACGACCGCGGCGGGACCCGGAGCGGCGACGACCACGGGCTGTCTTCTTCTTCGCCGGCGTCGATCGCTGACCGGCGCCCTTCCTGGGCCGGGAAGGCTTCGGCGACCAGCGGCCGGTCGTCGACCGGCCGCGGGGCCGTGGTGCGGTGGTCCTGGGCAACGGGGAGCTTCCTGACTCGGCGACGTCCTGCGTTCTCCTCATCGGCACGGTGGACCGGACCCACGACCAAGCCGCTCACCGACCCGAACCGAACCGGCTGGTCGCGGATGCCAGGCTCGACCGCGCAGCCGCCAGGGGCGTCGCCGCTCGCCAGCGCCCGCCAGCCAGACGCCGCTCAGATCGACACGCTGGTATCACCCGGAGGTACCCGAGATGCAGCCGATCGCCGGTAGTCCGGGCACAGGCATCGTGCCCTGAGCCCGACTAGGCGGTCGACTCACCGATCATGGCGTCACCTGCGGTCGGCATCGCTCAGTTCGAGGATGGCTTCACCCGACAGCCGACTCCGCTTGAGGAGCACACGCTGCTGCACGCGGTCCCACACCACGTCCCGGCCGGGACGCCGCGCGAGCGCCACCAAATGTGCGCGCAGGTAGTCCTGGAGCGGCTGACCGGCCCTGGCCGCCTGCGTCGCCAACTCCTTAGCAACGTCATCAGGAACGTCGGGAATCTTCACGGACACCGGCATGCGGGCACGGTAGCGACGGTCGCAGCAGCAGGCATCGGAGATTGGAGAAGACCGTGCATCTTGGCGGCACAAGGCGCGCCGCGGGACAGCGCATCTCGGCGCCGCCCCGCGTGTCCGACGGAGGCTCGTCGCCGAGCGGCGAGCATGGCCGGGAGGGTGACCGCCAGTCCGTGGAAGAGCTCAGCGAGGGGTGACCCGGAGGCGGGATGCGATCACCACGACGGCCGACGCCCGGTCGCCACGTCCATCGCGGGCGGACCGGCGTCGTCGTCCAGGTCCCGGGCGTTGCCGTTCAGGTCAAGGACGATGACCGCCGCAAGTCAGAGCAGCCGCTTGTTTGCCGTCGACCAACGCAACGTTCCGGACGACCGAGTGCAGTGGGGGCGCAGCCTTCAGCGGAAGCGACCCGTGGGCGTCCTGCCCGAACGCCTGGGCACGAGGTCGGCCGGCGGCGGAGTCCAGGAGCCCGACGTCCCTGACCGGGCCGCCGATCGCCCGTCAACGCCCCGATCAGCCCGCCGACTGGTGATAGCGACGGAGCAGATCGGCCGAGATCCGGCCGAGGTCGCTGACGGCGATGCCCTGCGTCCGGGCTCAGGCGCGGATCTCGGGGGACGACACGGGCCGGGTCGGCATGGGCTGGCCGGGAGCGACGCCTTCGCGAGCATCACAGGCGGCTGGTCGAGCTCCCAGCACCGGGCCGCACCGCCCGGCCCTCAGCCGGTGGGCGCCGATCCGGCGGACTGCGCGAGCCGCTGGGCGACGGCCGGGCCGCCCACCCGCCGGATCAGCTCCAGGTCGCCGCAGACCACGAGCAGGTCGCGGGCGCGGGACAGCCCGACGTACAGCATCTCGCGGGCGCGCTCCTCGTCCCGGAAGCCGTTGACCGCGAGGACGACCGCCGGCCGCTCCAGCCCCTTGAAGCCGAGCACGTGCCCGTAGAACAGGTCGTCGTCGGCCCAGAAGGAGTCCCAGTAGGCGTCCTGCCCGGCGGTCTGGCGCTCCGCCTGGACGGGGTGCCGCCGGTAGGTGGTCAGCAGCGCCACCGACTCGGCCGGCCACCCGGCGTCCAGGAGCGCGGCCGCCTCGTCGTCCGCCGCGCCGATGGCGTCGTCGGTGTCGCACTGGACGAAGCGCACCGGGACGCCGTCGCCACCGCGGTAGCGCATCTGGCTGGTGGTCAGGCTGCCGAAGGTGCCGGCGATCTGCTTGGTGTTGCGCAGGTTCTCGTCCAGGTCGAAGGGGGTCAGCGCGACCGGTGGGCGGCCCTGGCGCGCGAAGACCCGCTGCCCCTCGTCGGCGAACACGTAGAGGCAGCCGCCCTCCGGAGTGCGCAGCGCGGCCAGGACGGCCGGCCACCAGCTCTCGGCGAAGTCCTGCGCCTCGTCGATGACGATCGCGTCGAAGCGGTCGGCCACGGACAGCGCGCCGGCGAGCTTTACCATGCGCTCGGGGAGGTACTCCTCCCAGTAGCCGCTGTCGTCGTCCGATCCCGGGGTGACGCCCCAGTCGATGCCCAGCCCGTGGAACGTTCCGACGTAGGCCGGGCGCTCCTTCGGCTTCCACGTCTCGACCCGGCGGCGGAGGTACTCGGCCAGGCCGCGGGAGTAGCACATCACCGCGACCCGCTCCCCCTCGAGCGTCAGCCGGCGGGCCTTCTCCAGCGCGAGCCAGGTCTTCCCCGAGCCGGCCCCGCCGCGCACCTCGACCCGCCGGTTGGAGCGCAGCCAGTCGAGGACGCGCGCCTGATCGCGGGTGAGCAGGTCGCACTCGGCCTCGCGCTCGTGCAACGTCGCGAGCAGGTCCTGCTGCGGGATGCCGACCCCGGCCAGGCAGTCGACGAACGCCTCGACGTCCTCGGCCGTCGGCGGCTCGACGTCGCTCTCGCACTGCCGCAGCGCGCTCGCCACCCGGGCCGCGGCCTGCGGCAGGTCCGTCTTGTCCAGCACCATCCAGCGGGGTGCGTCGGGGGCGGCGAAGTCGTCCGGCAGCGTTGTCGCCGGCAGGGCGACCAGGTGGACCATCCGCGGGTCGCCGGCGGTCCAGCGGCGGTCCCGACGCAGGTAGTCGCGCAGGAGGTACTTGCAGCGCAGCGCCTGCTCGACGGGGCGGATCTGCTTGTCGAGCCCGCCGCCGACCTGCCGCCACTCACCTCCGCGGAGGTGGACGCTGCCGCCCTTGACCTCAACGACGGCGATCCCGAAGCCCGGCCAGGCGACGATGACGTCGGCCTCGCGGTCCTCCCGTCGGTCGCTGAACCGCTGGCCGCAGACCATGACGGCGTCGTCGGGCAGCTGGTCGCGCAGCGCCTCGGCGAAGAGCCGCTCGGCGTGCGACTCGAAGACCGGACTGCTCGGGAAGACGCGCGCCGTCATGCGCGCACCGCGGACGTCGTCATGCCGTGCCCCCGTGGCTGGCTGGGTTGGATCGTCCCGGCAGCGTGACATGCCACACCGACATGTCCGTCCAACCGGACGCCGAGTTTCTCCCCGCAGAACCCATCCGTATCCGTCCGACGCTGCCCCAGCAGTCCGCTCACACGTTCGGGACGCACTCCCCTCCCCCGAGCTGGGACAGGCCGGTCAGGTCACCGGCGTTGAAGTCGAGCACCGTGCTGGTCGTCGGGTACATCAGCTGCCCGGGGTCCGCGACGTGTGCGAGTCCGACGAGGTGGGCGAGCTCGTGGAGGACGACGGCACGCGCACCCGCGACCCCAGCCGGATCGGCGAGCATGTCTCCGAAAGCGGCCGCGTCGAGTCCGACGACGCCGGTGACGAACACCCGCGGGCCGCCGGGCGGCTCGACGATGGCGCTGCCGGCGAGCCCGGCGACACGGCCGGCCAGCTCCGGGTTCTCGGCTTCGGTCTGCCACGACACGAGCACGGGCACCCAGCGGTCCCCGTAGCGGTCGGGCTGGAAGCTCGGGCGGTCCTCCCACGCCGACTCGTCGGTGGCGCCGTCGAAGACGAACTGCAGACCGGTGACGTCGGAGACCCGGGCGAAGGCCTCGTGGACCAGCGCGTCTCCCCCGGGCGGCGCATGGTCGGGGCGGATGACGTAGTGGACCGGTCGGCAGGGGTCGTAAGCCACGGGTCGCTCGCCGTCGTCCTGCACCCCGAGGAAGAGGTGGGTGCCACCGGGACTCGGTGCCGGCACGGGTGTACCGAGCGGCGCATCAGCAGCCTCGAAGCCAGGCGTCGGCCAGTTCGCCGGCCTGGCGTCGCCGACCACCCCTCCGAGCCCGCGGGGGTCGAGCACCACGGCGCAGAGGACTCCCGCCCCCGCCAGGACGGCGACCAGGTAGGCCAGACGGCGGCCGCGACGCCGAGCCGGTCGCATGGACGACGAAGCGGGTGACCAGGAGCGCCAGGGCTCCGGGGTGGATGCCCGACCGCTCGCCTCGTCGAGCACCCACTGCGGCACCCGGCCGGTGGGCGACGTCCGGAGACCGGACGGCACCCGGCCCGGTCCTGCACCGTTCCGCACTGTCGATCCCCCGCGCTCGCCGCTGGCCTGACGTCCTCCCATCGGAACCTCCGCCGGCCCGGAGGAGGCCGACGCCGGGCTGCCTACTCCCGACGGGCGAGGCCCTGGCGACAGGCGGGGATCAGGGATCGATGAAGGTCTGGACGCAGGTCGCGCAGGACCCCTCTGCGGTGACGAACGCTTCCGGCGCGGTGGACCGGCGGCAGGTGCGGCACCAGCGGAAGGACCGGCGCCGGTGGGAGGCGATGGCCTCGGCCATCTCGGCGACGAGGTGCGGCTGGTGCAGGACGTCGTCGCGGGTCAGCCGCGGCTCTTCACCCATCAGCGGACCGGGACGGTGCTGACCCCAGGAGGTGAGCGGCCGAGCCAGGACGAACCACGGCCCCTGGACGCCGATAGCGAGCTGCGCTGGCTCGCCGCTGACGAACCACCGCACGCCGTCCTGACCGTCGGCCGCGTCCTCGCGCCGCCACCCGGTACCCAGTGCTCGGATGAGCACGGGGTGCTCCACGTCGAGCAGGCCGGCCAGCTCGGCCTCGTCGGCGGTGGGATCGGACTCGCTCCCCCACGCCAGGTCGCAGCTGCGGCAGACGAAGGCCGGCTGCTCGTCCATCACCAGGCAGCCACCGAGCGCGACCTGCCCGTGCTCCGCCTGCTCGAAGAGGTCACCTCCCGGCAGCCCGTAGACGAGAGGGACAGAGTCCTCCCGCCCGCACCCGGGGCACACCCGCCCCGCCTGCACACCGACTGATCCGCCCATGCCACTCCCTGGTCCGCACCGTCCCCGTGACGGCAGGGCGGACCATGACAGGCGCCACCGACAGCAACCGGGCGCCCGCCCAGGCATCCGCCGCAGCGCCACCCGATCAGGCGACGGCACGTCCGCCCGGTCCCCCTGGAACCGCCTCCGCCACACTGCCGGGCATGGAGATCGAGGCCTTCTACCTGCCGCTGGGCGACAACCGGTTCGCGCCCACCCGGGCGACCGAGAGCCCCTGGGACCACAGCGCCCAGCACGGTGGACCGCCGTCCGCGCTGCTGGCCCACCTCGCCACCGACGCCGCCCGGGCGACGGGGACGCCCACCCGTCCGGCACGGATCAGCGTCGACTTCTTCGGCGCCATCCCCCGCCGCGAGCTCGCCGTCGAGGTGTCCCCCGTCCGCCCGGGACGACGGATCGACCTGACCGAGGCGGTCATGACCGTCGACGGCCGCACGGTCGCCGTCGCCCGCGTCTGGTCGCTCGCCACCGGGCCCACCCCGCCGGTGGTCACCGAGCTCAGCCCGCCTCCGGCCGTGCCCGACTCCTCGCCGCAGGTCCTGTTCGGCCTTCCCGACTGGGGCTTCGGGCAGGCCATCGACTGGCGCTACACCGCCGGGTCGCCGGAGGAGCCCGGGCCGGCCGACGTCTGGACCCGGGTGCGCGTCCCGCTGGTCGCCGGCCTGCCGCTCACCGGCCTCGACCGCGCGCTCATCGCCGCCGACGCCGCCAACGGCATCTCCGTGGAGCTGCCCATCGACAGCTGGTGGTCCATCCCGCCGGGCATGACCACCCACCTGACCCGCGAGCCGGACGGCGAGTGGGTACACCTGGCTTGCCGCACGCGGATCGCCGCCGACGGCATCGGGCTGTGCCACGGCGAACTGTCGGACGAACGCGGTTCGATCGGCGAGGTCGCCCAGCCGCTGCTCGTGCAGGCCCGCTGACGGAGTCACGAGCTCCCCGCTCGAGCGTCTCTACGCAGACTGAGGCGGCCGGATGCTCGCGATCGCCGGCCCGGTGCGGTGCGGTGCGCTGCAACCACGCCTCGCAGATGTTCGGCCAGCTTTCGGACAGCCGCCTCGCTCACTTGGACGGGCACGCCGGCGACGCCCACCCTACGGGGCGAGATGGCGGTGTCGTCCCGGATGCGTCGCCCGGCGCCTATAACCTGCCGCAGTGCCTCTCCCTCTGATCGCGATAGCCGCTGCCCTGGCAGGCCTCGGCGTCCTGGGCGCGGCTGCTACAGCAGTCGCCACTCTGTGGCCAGGGCTGCCCAAGAAGACGTTCCTCATCATGGGTCCCGTCGTCAGCGGCAAGACCACGCTGTCGGAGTACCTGGCGCACGGAGTCGTCCCAGAGGAGCTGGTGGCCACCGGCGGGATCCAGCGCATCGAACCGACAGCGGATCTGGCGCTCGCCGGGTTGAAGCTCAAGGTCAAGGTCGTCCTGGACGCGAGCGGCGAACCGGAGGCGATCCGGGCATGGCACGACCAGGCGGTCGTCGCCGACTTCCTCGTGTACCTCGTCAGCTACGCCGAAGCAGCCGATGAGGCCTACATGGCTCGAGTACGCCGCGACGCCGGGCAACTGCGCGACTGGAAGCAACTCGGCGAGCTCAAGGACGACTGCCACACCGCTCTCGTGGTGACACACATGGACTGCCACGAGCCGTTCCGCCAGGGCATCGGATTAGAGCTGGCCGCGGACGCCGAACGGGTAGCGCGTACGGCACCGGCGGTCCGCGCGGCTGTCCGGGAACTGGGCCCGAGTTGCACCGTGATCGCCGGCTCGCTCGCCGACGACGAAGGTTGCGCGGATGTCACCGCCCGTCTCCTCACCGCACTGAACGCGAAGCTGGCATGAGCCTCCTCGAAGGCGCGTGGGTACAGGCCGACGAGGAAGCCGACACGCTTTTCCTGCTCAATGGCGTCGCCCTCTCCGTCGAGGAGGACGCTGAGCGCCAGGACTTGGTCCGGGCGCTCTCGAACGTCACGGTCGACGGCCGCCGTTACGGCTGGTCCGACGGCACCGCCCTCTACGTCCTCGATGGCCTGCAGGGTCTGCACGACGTCGTCATGGAGGTTCGGCGAGCGAACTACACGGACTCGCACGGCCGGCAGGTGCTGGCCAGCCTCGTGCTTGGTTCGGTGAGCTCCGGGGAGGCCGAGGACCGGCTCACCGCCATCCGGGAGAATATCGCCGATCACGGCGTCGCGCTCCTTCCTCCGCCAGCGGACCTCGGCCTTCGCCTGCGAGGCCTCGTCGCCGCCGGGCGGCAGGGGTGTCTCTCCCCTCGCGCACCCGGACAGCCCATGGGAAGGATCGAGCGATGACCACGCCGCGCGAGGGCGCTCGCAAGCTCGTCATGGTGCTGAACCGGGCCGGTCTCGACCGGTGCAGCTACGACGACGATGGGGCAGAACTGCTCCGTACGCCCGGACTCTGGCTGGTGTCGGACTCGCCGACGGACGAGCAGCTGCAGGACCCGCTGATCGCCGGCCTCGACCACGCGGGGCTGCTGGTGGCAGGCAACGTCCTGGTTCAGATGCCATATGACCCGGACAGCTACGAAACCGCTGACGAAGCGCAGCAACGCGCGGCCGAACGCAAGCACCTGATCTTCACGAAACTGTGCCAGCTCCTGGGCGCACGGCACGTCCACCTCGAGGTGGTGGAGACGCAGAGCGACAAGGGCGAGGCCCGGGTCGACCTCACGGGATCCGCTCGCGGGGTCACCGGTAAGGGCCACGTCGAGAAGAAGACCGCCGAGGCACTCGCCGCTTCGATGAGGCTGGACGACCGTTACGTCGGTGGCGCGACAGACATCGAGGCAGCCGAAGCACTTCTGGAGAAGCACCGACTCACGTCCGAGCCCCAGATGCGTTCCCTGGTGGACGCGCGAGCTTCCAGCAACCAGCTGCACTCCCGGAAGTACACCGTCGACCTGTCCCGTGAATCGTCGCGCCAGTTGCAGGCGGCGGCACAACTCAAGGTGCCGAAATTCCTGACCGTGGGCGCGAGCGCCCTCAGCGCCAGCACGAGCACGCTGAAGTACCGGGCCACCTACGAAGTAGCGTTCGAGTAGCGGCCGCGGCTCGCACGTCCGGCGACCGACCGGCGTCCCGAGGGGAACCCTGCGCCGCCATGAGTCGGCGGAGCTCGTGTCCGTGACGCGACCTCGGCCGTTCCCTCTCTGCCTGCGCCCGATGGTGATGCACCCCTGACAGCGCCGCACCTGATGAGGGCCCTCGGCCGAGGCAGCACCCGATCGGGCGACGACCGCGATCGCTGGCTTCACGGACTCCCGGGTCGAGTGCGGTGCGCGGCGCGACCTTGGACTGCGACCCCTGACACGGCGAGCACGTCGCCCGCGAGATCTCCGATACGCCTTTCGGGAAGGCTGCAGGCCGACCTGCGACGCGGCACGCTGACCGGATGTTCCCCAGCAGAGAAGTGCTCAAGGCCGCGGACGTCCTCGTGGCGAAGGATGCCCCGTGGCAGTCCGAGCTGCGACTTCGTCAGGCGAAGTGGCGGGAGCAGCTCGGTCAGCCGGCGGGTTTGGCCGGTCAGCGACGTCTCGGCTCCCGGCTCCCCGCCGGCGACACGACCAACAACTTCCTGACCCCGGCAGTCGCCCGCGCGGTGGCGGCGGCGAGGGAAGACCCTGGCGCGTTGATCAGCGCACCCCGCATCTACGACAACATGCTGTCGTCGCAGCCCCTGGCGTTCAACCTATTCGCCGAGCTCCAGCAGGACCTCGACCTGGCCGCGGTCGTCGGTCGGGCCCTGTGGCCAGATCTGATCGAGTCGGTGGAGTCCATCCGGTTCGAGTGGTCACCCGGGCGTGCCGACCCGCAGTTTCTCGGCAACCGCTCAGCCTTCGACGTGGCATGGCTCTGCCGCGACAGGACAGGAACCGCGACGTGCGTGGGCATCGAGGTCAAGTACCACGAAGACCTGTCGCAGGACCCGGGGTCGCCGGACAGCCCTCGCTACTCGGCGGTGGCAGCAGCTTCCGGTGTCTTCCGCGATCCGGATGAGCCTGCGTTGCGGGCGCTCCCCCTGCGCCAGATCTGGTTCGACCACCTGCTGGCGTTGTCGATGACCAGAGGCGACGGACCGGTTGCCCGATCCCGGTTCGTGCTGCTCGCTCCGGCGATCAACGAGGCGGTCAACGCCGTCGACGTCCGCTACCGGAGTCTCCTGAGGGATGCGCTCACCTACGAGCGCCGGACCCTGGAAGAGTTGACGGCGGTGATGGCTGCCGTCACCTCCGCGGACTGGATCCGCTCCTTCCAGCGCAGGTACCTGACTCCGAGCACCCGCATGAGCTGATCGCCGTCGGCCGGACGGCTACGGGCTCCTCAGTCGTCGCAGCTCTCGCAGCGTCCGCTGCGCGGCCGCTGGATGAAGTGGACCGGGCACAACTCGCCCCAGGTGTCGTGGACGGCGGCGGCGCTCCTGCCCGTGACGTCCCGGTAGTCCGGCAGTTCGATGAGCTCGTCGGCGGACGGGTTGACGTAGGTCTTGCCCGACCACGCCACGGCGCGACCGTTGCGGCCCAGGGCGATGTAGGTCCCACTCGCGACGATCCACACCTGATCGTGATCGACCCCGGCCAGGTGCTGGGTGATCAGCGGCCAGTTGCCCCGCGGGGCACCGAACTCGGGCAAGGCGTCGGCGAGCGAGCTGAAATAGCGCCGGCCCTCGCCGCGAAGTTCCTTGTCGCACCAGGCGCACATCTCGCCGTCGGTGACCGTCGCCTCGAGCACCTGCGAGTCGCTGAGGTGCGGGCAGCTCCGGATGTGCAGGCGCCCACCGGTTGCGGTGCGGTACAGCGGCTCGCTCGCCGCGCTCACGGACGTTCCCCCGTGGACGCCGACCTCCGCCGTGTAGGCGGCGTGGTCGCTCAGGTGTCCGCCGTCGTACTCCGGGCGGTGCACCGAAGCGATCTGCTCGCCGGCCAGGAGGTCACGACTGACGGCCAGGTGGTCGATGGCGTGCGAAGTGCCGTTCAGGTGCTCGGCACGCTCGGTCAGCGGCACGAGCCCCAGCTCGTCGAACGCGGCTCGCAGGGCCTCGGCGCCCTCAGCTGTGGTGAACCAGTACGGCGGAGTCAGCTGCTGGTTGAAGTCCCCGCCCCAGACGAGCGGCTCTCCCTCGAGGCGTTCGGCCGAGATGCGGGCGACGTGGTGGTCGAGGACATGGCGGAACTCCGCCGCCTGACCGGATGGGAGTCCCGGCCAGTACGGGCCGGCTCCCTTCCACGGCAGCACCGAACACGCCACCAGGACGGACGACGCCCTGTCCAGCTCCAGCCGGGCGAGCGTCAGCCCCTCCTCCCCCGCGTGGGAGGGGTCGCCCGACGTCCGCAGGTCACCCAGCGGCAGGCGCGTCTCAACACCAGACCACCGCTTCTCCGCCGGCGCGATCCCCCGCTCAGGTGCGACGACGAAGCGCCCGTCACCCGGCGTCCAGTCCCGATGCACCTCGGTGAGCAGCCAGACATCGACGTCCTGGCTCTTCATCCAGTCGGCGATCGCCTGCCCGCGTGCGGAGGAGGACGTCGGGCAGAGCCGGAGGTTGTAGGTGCCGATGCGCACGGTGCTTTCTGTTGACTGGACGACGAGAGACGCCCCACCTGCTGCGCAGCGTGAGGGGCGGCGACGCACTGTCGCACGCACGTCCGACAAACTCGCGCAGGTCAGCGGCGGACGTAGAGCTGCGCCGGCTTGCCGACGGTGCCCTCGGATCGGCGCCTCGTCTCCTTCAGCCGCGGGAGCATGGCCCGGCGGAAGGTGTCCGGGGAGAACCCCAGCCCGCCTTCCACGGCCTCGTGCAGGCGGTGCAGGTCGCGGATCGTGAACGGCTCGTCGAGCAAGCCGTCCGGGTCGGGGCGCTCGAGGTACTGCCGGCGCATGTCGGCAACCGCTCGGCCCACGATCTCGTCGTGGTCGAAAGGCAGCCCCCGGACCTCGTCCACCGGGCGCACGCACACTGCTCCCCCACCCGTCGCCAGCACCGGCTCGATCTCCCGCCACGGCAACGCAGCCACGTGCGCCACGGAGAGGACCCGGCCCCGCCAGTCGCGGTCGGGGTGGTCGAACACGTGCAGTTGGCGAGGGGTGACGTCCGGCGTCAGCCCGGCCTTCTCGCGCAGCGATCGCCCGACCGCCCTCGCGAGCGTCTCCATCTCATGCAGGAAGGTGCCGGGCAGCAACCACTCCGACCCTTCGCCCTCTACCGAGCGTCGGACCAGCAGAACGAACAGCCGCGTGTCCTCGTCCGGCACGGTGAGGACGGCGGTGTCGACGGCGACCGACGGCTGGGGGTAGTCGGTCAGCGCCCTGCCGGAGCTGTCGCGGTACACGTCGTTGACGTTAGCGCAGGTCTCGTCTAACTTGGGGTTAGCGCGTGGATGCGCTAACTCGTACGGAGGAGAGTCCATGACCACGCCCATGCACCGCTCCCACCGCGTCGCCGGCGCGCTGGTCGGCTCGGCCGTCGGCGACGCCCTCGGTGCCCCGTTCGAGTTCGGCCCGCCCGGCCGGTTTTCGGCGCGCTTCCCCTCCCCCGCCCGCGGCGCCCGCACCGAGATGTGCGGCAGCGGCCCGTGGGAGCCGGGCGAGTTCACCGACGACACGCAGATGGCGCTGCTCGTAGCATCGTCCCTGGCCGACCTCGGCAACCTGGACGAGGCGGACCTCTTCGACCGCTTCCGCGCCTGGGCAGCGGCGGATCCGAAGGACGTCGGCATCCAGACCCGCACCGTCCTCGACTCCAACCGGCCGTGGGACGTCGCCGCCACAGAGCACTTCCATCGGACCGGCCGCGCTGCGGGCAACGGCTCGCTGATGCGGACGACGCCAGCTGCGATCCGGTTCTCGCGCGACGGACGCGAGGCGACGATGGACGCCGCGCGGCGGATCTCCGCGCTGACCCATGGCGACCCGTCCACCGGCGAAGGGTGCGCGATCTTCCACGAGCTGATGCGCGCGGCCCTCGACGGCGGCGACCCGCTTGCGGCGATCCCCTCGGCGCTGGAGGCGGTCGCCGACGAGCACCAGGAGCGGTGGGCGACCGTGCTCGCCCCGGACTGGACGCCGGACCGGGCCACGGAGTCCAACGGCGCGGTGTGGCCGACGCTCGGGCAGGCGGTGTGGGCGCTGCGGAACGGCCGCGACTTCGCCGAGGCGCTGCGGCTGGCCATCGATTTAGGTGGCGACACCGACACGGTGGCGTGCGTCGCCGGCGGGCTGGCCGGGGCGGTCTTCGGGATGGGCGCCATTCCGAGTCGTTGGGCGTCAGTGGTGCACGGTCGGGTACCCGGCCACGGCGACAAGGTCTGGCGGCTGGCCGACCTGCAGCAGCTCGCGGCCACGCTCGACGGTGGGGTGCAACAGAACTACGACCCCGGGGTGATCCCCCGCATCGGGCCGACGGAGGTCCTGCCCGGCATCTGGGCCGGCAACCTCGACGGCGCGCGCTACAGCGACGGAGACTTCGCCGTCATCTCGCTGTGCCGGCTGGGCGAGCCGTTCCCGCACCCGGTGCACCGGATGGCCTACATCGCCGACAACGACCACAACGCCGACCTCGACGTCATGCTCGCCGACGTCCTGGACGACATGAAGGCACTGCAGGCGGAGGGACACCGGCTCCTGGTGCACTGCCACGGCGGCGCCTCGCGCACCGGCCTGGTGCTGCGCGGCTGGCTGGTGCGGGAAAAGGGGATGTCGGTCGAGGAGGCGACGGCGCACGTCGCCGAGCGCTGGCCGCACCTCGGCCTCTGGAACGACAGCTTCACCACCGCGCTGCAGCGCCTCTCCGCGCGGTCCCACGACGACGGAGGTTCGCAATGAGCACCCTGCAGGCGCACCTGGACGACCTGGCCGCCACTCCCCCGGTCCGGAGCCTGGCCGAAGCTCTGGCGGCCCGGACCGCCATAGAGTCCGATCGCACCGGCACCTACGTCAGCCTGCGCCCGTCGCTGTCCGGCGCTATCGCTGTGTACGCCCACCGCAACCGGATCTCGATCGGCTTACCGCCCGAGCGCGCCGCAGAGGTCGTCGCCCGGTTCCCTGGGGCCAAGCAGGAGGAGAAGGGCCCGACGACGTACCTCCAGCTCAGCGACGAACTGCTGGCGAACCACGCCACAGCTGTCATGGACCTAGCTGTCGAAGCCGTGACGTGGAAGGCCGCGGGGCCGGCTTCAACGCTAGGCGGGCACGCCAAGCAGTCGGAAAAGGCGCCTCAGATCTGCCCGGAGCACTGGTATGCGCTGTCCCCCGCCGGCGCATGCCCGGTCTGCGGATGAGCGGCGTGCAGTACGACGAGGTGCGCCGCCGAGTGGCCGAGTCCGTCGCTGCCTGGGATGACGAGGACGTCGCCATCCGCGTCGAACAGGCGGCGCTGCACCCACTGCAGGTGATGATCAGCAGCAAGCACCCGTCCACCTACTACAACCAGTGGGTCGACCTGCAGGACGACGGCGCCGTGCACCTCCCGGCTCCCGACGACGGCTTCACCTCAGTCGGCGCGCAGGGCACGACGGCGGCTCGGGCGACCACCACCGACGAGGCGGTCGAGTTGGTCGTCCGCGAGGTGTCGGCCGCGGTGCGGGTGCTCGAAGTGCTCCAGGCCAGGAACCTGGCGTGGCACCGCCCCGTCGTCCAGCCGCCGGTGCCGGACGACGCCCTCGCCGAGGCGTGCAGGTTGTGGCAGGGCGGTAAGAACGTGGGCTCGTCGCCGGTGCGCGCCGCGGCTCGCGTGCTCAGCGGCGTGCGCCACTACTTCCACGCGGGGTTCATCACCGACTACGACGAGCAGGCACGGACGACGCCCGAGGTGCTGGCGGCCGGCCTCGCACTGCTGCGGGCGGTCAACGATGCACCACACCGGGACGCGAACGGCTGGTCCACCGCCGTCGGGGTACCCGCCGGCACGTTCGCCGGTCGGGGGATCAAGTCCAAGCCCAACGAGGACCCCCAGATCGAGAAACGCCTGGCGACCGGACGCATCAACATGCCGCTCTGGGGCGTCTCCCTCTCCCCCGACGTCGCCGCCGGCTTCGGCACGCGGTTCCTGTTCGAACTGGTGGGCGACTTCCCCGCTGTCCCGGCGTGGCAGCACTCAAGCATCAAGGACGACGAGCAGGAGCTGGTCACCGGCGGGCAGTACCGGGTGCTGTCGCAGGAGGTGCGCGACGGGACCACCCACGTGCGGCTGCAGTGGTTCGGCGCCAGCGGTGACCGGGTGGGCTCCGACCCGCTGCTGCTCGCCGTGCTCGGTGCCGCTCCCAGCGTCGTGCACAGTTCGCTGACCCGGTCGACCACCGCACCGCAGGAAGAGACGCTGGAACTGCGGCTCGGTGGCGAGGACTGTGCCACGGTCACCCGCGCACCTGAAGCTCAAACCGTGAACGTCGTCCGTTACTGGGCGTGGGAGCCCGGCTGGGACGCCAAGGGCGACGACGAGTACAGCCAGTGGGCCGCCATGCGCGCGGCCTCGCGGACGACGACAGAGCCGGCCGACGTCGAGGCGGTCGTCGCCGCCATCAAGACGGGGAAGAACTGAATGACCACGACCTTGGATGACCGCCGCGCGATGGGGAGCGGGCCGTTGAGCGAGCGCTTCGACGAGGCCCTGCTCTACGCGTCGCGGCACCACCGCGAGCAGCTGCGCAAGGGCTCGCGTGTGCCCTACATGACGCACCTGATGAGTGTCAGCGCGCTGGTGCTCGAGCACGGCGGCACCGAGGACCAGGCGATCGCCGCGCTGCTGCACGACGCCGTGGAGGACGCGCCCGCCGGCCAGGGCGGCGCCGTGCTGGCCGAGATCCGGTCGCGGTTCGGAGGCGCGGTAGCTGACATCGTCCGGGCCTGCTCGGACGGCCTGCACGCCGACGGCAACCGGAGCGGGACGTGGGCCGCGCGAAAGCGCCCGTACGTGGCCGGTCTCGGCGCCAAGCCGCTCGACGCGCTGCTCGTCACGGCGGCGGACAAGACGCACAACGGGCTCTGCATCGCCGCCGACGTCCGCCGGTACGGGCAGGACTTCTGGACGACGTTCAACGCGAGCCGCGACGAGCTGCTCTGGTACTACACGAGCGTCCGCGACGTGGTCGCGAACCGGCTGCCCGGTCACTCGATCTCCGACGCGCTGGGCTGCGCCGTCAGCGCCCTGATGACCGCGGAAGGCAACAAGCAGCCTGAGGGAGGCACGTATGTCCTGGGGGCCTGATCCCGTTTCGCCCAGATTGATCGGCGACAGTGGACCGTGGATCTGGGGACTTCCGACACTAATCCAGGCGCTCAACGACCCGGACGGCCCTTGGTCGCCACCGCCCGCACCGTGGCAGCCCGGCGGGCGCTCGGACCCATTGGCCGAGGCGATCGCCTTCTGGGCACCGCTCACCACGCTGACCTACGGGGTCCTCGGCTGGACGCAGCCCGACCTCGGTGTGCAGCGCTGGCTCGCCGCCGGACGCCCGACAGACACCCCCCAATTGATGCTTCTGGACCGCTGGTGGGGAGAGCACGCACTCGCTCTGACCGCCTGGGCGCAGACGTCCCCATGCCCAAGAATGCACGCGCGCGAGATCGCCAAGCGGACAGGATCCGTTGTGGCAACACCAGCGGCGACCGAGCCGGTGCGGGTCCTGCCGGAGTGGCATCGCACGCTCGGCGGCGGCGCTGACCCACTGCACCTGGGCCACGTCCTCGACCACCTTCTTGGTCCGGGACTCGACGACCACGGAGTCACCGGGACCTTGCTGCACCCCTCGCCCACGAGCGGTCAGCGGGAAGCCAGCCTCGTGCTGGACACCTACGCCGGCTGGTACGCCCGTCTGGCTCGCTGGGGCAACGAGCTGCCGCAGCGTCCCGACGGCCGGTCCTGGCAGGTCCACGTCACCGTGAAGCCGGTGGGCTATCTCGGCGCCTACCGGCGGTCCAGGACGACCGGTCGGTGGTTCGCCGGGCGGCACGCCCACCACCTCCTCGGCTGGCCCGGCTGAACATCTCAAGCTGCTGCGGTCAAGCCGCGAACCTTCAGACCAGACCGGCGCACCCATTCGTCAGATGAACGGGTCGGTGGCGCATCCAGAAAATCACGTCCAGCACCCGGAGCGCAGACACCTCGGGCGACACACCTGCCGCGTCACGTGCCGCCTCAAGACGGTCGGTCAGCCGGGCGCCGTCATCCGCGAACATCGCAAGCAGCCAATTCCACAACCCGTCGGGCCGCCCGAAGGCACAACGGACCACCCGGTCGTACACCGGGAGCAGCTGGGGCCGCTTCCGGGCCAGCAACTTGCCTGTAATCACCCAGCCCATGCCGTGCGGCTCCTCCAGCAGATCCCAAGCAACCCTTGCGTGCGAGTGACTGGCGAAGTGCTGGGCGGCAGTGCGATCGCTGATCGCCACGTCGGTGGGGATGCGCTGAAGATGCCGGCTGATGTCGCGCCCTAGGTCGCCTTCCAGCAGCTGCAGCGCCACGTCACCGGGCACGTCGACCGACAGGAGGGTCACCGCCACGAGATCGTCGACAGTGATCCGATCAGCCGTCTCGGGCCGGTCGCCGCCACCCGCCAAGAACTCGAAGCGACTGCCGGAGTAGCGCGGCATCGTCCCCGGGGCGCGCGTGGGCTGGAAGTACTTGCGGAGGTCTTCGGTCGCCCGCGGGTCGTCGACGATGGACAGCAACCGGGAGAGCTCGATCGGAGTTCGGATCACCCCTCGACTGTCATGGATACGAGCCCGGGTGTCGCGGACACGCCAATGAGAGCCGTCGAACCAGCGCGCAATGTGCCGTTGCTGCCAGGGACGGATCGCCGTTCATGGCCGTCATCGCCCCAGCTCTGCGGCGTCGACAAGCCCTGCACATGTGGTCCGTCGGCGGGACGGTCCGGGCAGGACGTCCGCAGCGTCGACAGCTCCTCGACGGCCGCCACGACCGGCGCGCCTCCGGTCAACCTCGCCAGCGTCGTCTCAGAGCCGTGCGACAGTGCCACCGTGGCTTCACCGCGCAGCGCTGTCGAGATCCGCGTCCGGGACCACGGTGGTAGGTGGACCGAGCCCAACAGCTACGGGTACGTCAACGAAGCTGAACTGCAGCAGATCCTGTGCGAGCAGCCGAGCCTCATCGAAGGCATCAGCTCCGAGGCGATCGCGGTCCGCGAACTGGTTACCAGCGTGGGTCGGGCCGACCTCGTCGTCATCGACAGCGACGGCACCATCACCATCGTCGAATGCAAGCTGGCGACTGACGCGGACATCCGCCGGACCATCGTCGGGCAGATCCTCGATTACGCAGCACGTCTCGCTGAGCTCACTCCGAAGATGTTCGAGGAACTGTGGCAGTCGCGCGGCGGTCCGTCCCTCGACGTTCTCTTCGACGGCCAACCGGATGACGCACGCCGCGCCTTCGAGATGAATCTCGAAGCCGGCGTCTTCACGTTGGTGCTGGCGGTCGACTCGATCAGTACGGATCTCCGACGAATCGTCCGCTACCTCAACACGCACACCACAGCGGGGATGCGCCTGCTGGCCATCGAGCTTCGCCACGCCGTGCACAGCGACACCGAGATCCTCATCCCGACCGTGTACGGCTCGGAGTCAGCCGAAGACAAGAACGCGCGCCGCAGCACAGCCAGCACCGTCCGGTGGAACCACACGGACGTCGATGCCTGGTTGCGGGAGCGCGATCCTGGACTTGCGGACGCGGTCGTGTCGTTTGTCGACGACCTTGCGACTCACGGCTTCCGTGTCCGACACGGCGGCTCGGGCACCTACCCGAGCTACTCGCTCTGGGGCACCGCAGCCTCCGGAGCCGAGATCGCTCCGTTCAGCGTGTACTGCGGGTTCCCCACATCGCTCTCGTGCAACTTCCAGTGGGCGCGCGGAGCCGACCCCGAAGCTCTGGGTCGCTTCCTGGAAGATCTCTCGGCCGCGGGCCTCCCGCTGGCGACCGATGCCATCACCCGAGCCGAGTTCAAGAAGCGGCCCGGGGTACCTCTCGACCTGTTGAAGCGCTCCGACCTGCGCGCCGCCATCGTGGCTGCCGCCCAACGACTGTGCGGGCCCTCCCCATCGAGAGATGCTCCATCGAACATCTCCGATGCAGGATCCGGCGCTCTTGTTCTGAATTGATTGCTGAGGTTCGCACGGTGACCCACGTGCCGCTGCTGGGGAAGCTCGAGACGGTCCCGGTGACCGAGGTCTGGTCCCACGAGGCGTACGTCTTCACCCCGTGGTTGCTGGAGAACGCCGATCGGCTCGGTGACGCCCTCGGCATGGACCTCGAGCTCACCGTGAACGAGCACCCGATCGGCGACTTCTACCTGGATCTGCTGGGCCACGACATCAGCACGGGCGAGACCGTGATCGTCGAGAACCAGCTCCAGAAGACGGACCACAGCCACCTCGGGCAGCTGCTCACCTACGCCGCTGGTGTGGATGAGGTGAGCAACATCGTCTGGGTGGCACCGGAGTTCAGGCAGGAGCACCGGGCCGCACTCGACTGGCTCAACACCCACACGCAGGAAGGCACCCGCTTCTTCGGCGTCCAGATCTCCGCGGTGCGGATCGGCGACTCGGCACCCGCACCGCTGTTCACGGTCGTCAGCCAGCCCAACGACTGGGCCAAGTCGAAGAAGACGGCCGCCCAGAGCCAGCAGCAGTCCCCTGGCGTGAAGGGTGTGCTGTACCAGCAGTTCTGGCAGGAGCTGCTGGATCGTCTGAAGGCGGAGAAGTTGAACTGGTCGAAGGGTAAGGCGCCGACCACCAGCCACTTCGACATGCCCGGCGGCGGCCAGGGCCTCATCTGGGGCGTGAGCTTCGCGAAGGACTCCCGCCTGCGCAGCGAGCTGTACTTCGACAACGCCAGCGCTCAGCAGAACCAGGCGATGTTCGCCCGACTTCTGGACGTGCGCGAGCAGTTCGAAGCCGAGTACGGCGGACAGCTCCACTTCGATCCCTTGGAGGGAAAGAAGGCCTGCCGGATCGAGGATCAGACGGGGCCGGCCGCTGTCGACCAGCGCGAGAGCTGGCCCGCCTACCTCGACTGGATGGTTGAGACCCAGACGAGGCTTCGACGGGCCTTCGCGTGCGTAGGCGGCATCAGCTATGTCGTGGGCGGCTGAGTCGGTCGCTCGTGCGATGCGTGAGGTCGTTGTGACCCGATAGGGGGAGACGCCAGGCAGCATCCGGTGCGGTAACCGCTATGCCGCGGCGTCGTTGTTACGGTCCGCCGTGGTTCTGACCACGGGGGGATGCATGACCGCGTACGGCCGCGCTGCGCTGGAAGAACTCCGAGACGCCGTCCGGGAGGCCAAGGACGGCGACCCGCTCGCACCCGTGACGGTCCTCGTGCCCAACAACATCGCCGGCATCGTGGCCCGCCGCTTCCTCGCCCACGGCCTCGGCGACGGCCACTCCGGGGTCGCGGCCCTGTTCCCCACGACGATCGTGCGCCTCGCCGAGCAGCTCGCGACTCCAGCGCTGCACCCCCGCCGCCCCGCCACCACGGCAGTCGTCGCAGCGTCGTGGCGGGCCGCGCTCAGCAAGGAGCCCGGCGTCTTCGAGGCGGTCGCCGAACACCCCGCCACCGTCGAGGCCCTCGTCCGCGCCGGCCGGGAGCTGCGCGACCTCGACGACGCCGTCCTCGATGCCGTCGCCGGCGCCACCACCCTCGGCCCCGACCTCGTCCGCCTCCACCGCGACGTGCGGGCCGGCCTCTCCCCCGCCTGGTACGACGAGACCGACCTCCTGCACACCGCCACCCGCATCGCGCGCGAGCAGCCGGAACGGATGCGAGAGGTCGGCACCGTCGTCCTCTACCTGCCCCAGCAGCTCACCCAGGCCGAGGCCGACTTCGTCAATGCGGTCGCCACCGCGGGCACACTCCGGGTCGTCGCCGGCCGCACCGGCAGCGACAAGGCGGACGCCGCCGTCCTCCGGTCCCTCCACCGGGTGGGCGCCGACGCCGGCGACAGCGCACGTGAACCCACCGCCACCCGCGTCGTCACCGCCTCAGACGCCGACGACGAGGTCCGCTGCGTCGTCCGCGAGGTCGTCACCGCGCTGAAGACGACGAAGGCCCACCGCGTCGCCGTCCTCTACGCGAAGGGCAACCCCTACGCCCGTCTGCTGCACGAGCACCTGGGCGCGGCCGGCATCACCGTGAACGGGCCCGGCACCCGCCCGGTGCACGAGCGCGCCGTCGCCCGAGCCGTCCTCGAGCTGCTCGATCTGGCGACCAACGAGCTGTCCCGTAGCGACCTGTTCCGCGTGCTGGCCGCCGTACCGATGCGGACCGCCGACGGGCAGCGCATCCCCGTCTCGCGCTGGGAGCGGCTGTCGCGTGCGGCCGGCGTCGTCCAGGGCGACGACTGGGACACGAGGCTCCAGCACTACGCCGATGCCCACCGCGAGGAGCTGGCGGGGACCGACAGCGACGGACGGCGCGAGAAGCTGGCCGCCGACATCGACAACGCCGAGCGGCTGCGCGGCTTCGCCGTCCGCCTGCGTGCCGAGCTGCACCGCGGCGCAGGCCTGCTCAGCTGGGCGGAGCTCTCCGGCTGGGCGCTGGATCTCGTCCACTCGCTGATCGGCGAGGCCGAGGAGCTGACTGCCCTTCCCGTCGAAGAGCAGTACGCGGCCGGCGCCCTGGAGCAGTCACTCCGCGCGCTCGGCGCCCTCGATGCCCTCGGCGCCCCGGCCGGGCTCAGGAAGCTGCGCGAGACGCTGGCCAGCCAGCTCGAAGCCGCGCTCCCCCGCGTCGGCCGGTTCGGCGACGGCGTGCTCGTCGCCCCGGTTTCCGCGGCCATCGGGCTGGACGCCGACGTCGTCTTCGTCCTCGGCCTGGCCGAAGGGATGTACCCCGGCCGGCTGCGCGAGGACCCGCTGCTGCCGGAGCGCGCCCGCGAGGTGACCGGCGGCCAACTGCTCGGCTACCGGGAGCGGATCGACGCCGCCCACCGCCACCTGCTCGCTGCCTTCGCCGCCGCACCACGCGTCGTGGCGTCGTTCCCCCGCGGCGATCTGCGCACCAAGAGCCGGTACCTGCCCAGCCGCTGGCTGCTGCCCACCCTGCGGGAGCTCTCCGGCGACCCGGGCCTGACCGCCACCAAGTGGGAGACGGCCGCAGGCCACCTCACCACCTCCCCCTCCTTCGCCGGTTCCCTGGCCACGGCCCAGCAGCCGGCCAGCGAGCAGGAGTGGCGGACGCAGGCGGCACACGGCGGCCTGCAGCTGGACGACGCCGTCGTCGCCGCCGCGCACACCCTCAACGCGAGCCGCGAGAGCGACGCGTTCACCCGGTTCGACGGTGACCTCTCCGCTGTCCCCGACGGGCTCCCCGACTTCGCCGCCGGCGAGCGCGCCGTCTCCCCCACCGCGCTGGAGAAGTACGCCGGCTGCCCGCACTCCTACTTCATCGACCGGGTGCTGGGCATCCAGCCGATCGAGCAGCCCGAGGACGTCCTCACGATCAGCCCCGCCGACATCGGCACCCTGATGCACGAGTCGTTCGACCAGCTGGTCACCGAGTTCGCCGAGGACCTGCCCGGCCACGGCGAGCCCTGGACCGACGCACATCGCCACCGGCTGGCCGAGATCGCCGACGCCCGGGCCGCGGAAATGGCCGCCGACGGGCGCACCGGTCACCCGCGCCTGTGGCAGCAGGTGCTCGTCCGCATCCAGGCTGACCTGCAGGCGATGCTCGCCGCCGACGACGTGTGGCGCGCCGAGCAGCAGGCCCGCGTTCTCGCGAGCGAGCTGGCCTTCGGCATGAACGGTGCAGAACCGGTGGCCGTCCAGCTGCCCGACGGCGGCACCGTGCTCATGCGCGGCTCGGCCGACAAGGTCGACGAGACGGCCGATGGTCGGCTCGTGGTGACCGACATCAAGAGCGGCAGCGCCCGCTCGTTCGCCGGCCTCTGCGCCGACGACCCCGTCCTCGGCGGCACGAAGATGCAGCTGCCCGTGTACGCCCACGCGGCCCGGCAGGTCCTCGACCGGCCCGACGCCGAGGTCGAGGCCGCCTACTGGTTCGTGCGGCGGGACAAGGGGCGCATCGCCGTCCCGCTCACGCCCGAGGTGGAGCAGCGGTACGCGGAGACCCTGCAGGTGCTGGTCGCCGGCATCCGCACCGGCCTCTTCCCGGCCAGGCCGCCGGAGAAGGACGACTTCGCCTACGTCCAGTGCGCCTTCTGCAACCCCGACGGCATCGGCCACGGCAACGCCCGCGCCCGCTGGCTGCGCACCAAGACCGATCCGCGGCTGGCCGAGCTGGTCGCCCTCATCGAGCCGCTGCCCGCCGACGGAGGCCAGGCATGAACCTGAACGACGACGCCGCCCGCCGCGCGATCCGCGAGGACCTCGACCGCACCCTCTTCGTCGAGGCTGGTGCGGGGTCGGGCAAGACCACCTGCCTGGTCGACCGGATCACCGCGCTGGTCACCGAGGCGCGCGTCCCCATGCGGTCGGTCGCCGCGGTCACGTTCACCGAGAAGGCCGGCGCCGAGCTGCGCGACCGGCTGCGCTCGGCGCTGGAGCGCGACGACGGCGAGCTCGCCCAGCAGGCGCTCGACGACCTGGACGGCGCGGCGATCGGCACGCTGCACTCCTTCGCGCAGCGGATCCTCGGCGAGCACCCGATCGAAGCGGGCCTGCCGCCGCTGCTGGAGGTCGCCGATGAACTGAGCAGCTCGGTCGCCTTCGAGGAGCGGTGGGCCGAGCAGCGCACCCGGCTGCTGGACGACGACGCCATCGCGCATCCGCTGCTGCTGGCGATGTCGGCCGGCGTGACGCTGGACCACCTGCGCTCCCTGACCAAGTTGTTCAACGCCGACTGGGACCTGGTGTCCGAGCGGGTGCTCACCGACGAGCAGCTGCCGGTCCCCGAGCTGCGGGACCTCGACGACCTGGTGCGGATGGCGACCGAGCTGGCCGGCCGCACCGATGAGTGCACCGACGCCGCCGACAAGTTCCTCCCCGACCTCACCTCCTTCGGCGCGTGGGGCACCCGACTGGGTGCGGCGGTGGACGCGGCCCAACGGCTCGAGGTCCTGCGCGAGGCCGCCGAGCTGAAGCACCGGTACGGCCAGGCGAAGAACTGGGGCGGCAAGGCGGCCTTGGACGGGATCAAGGACGCCTGCAAGCAGCTGATCGTCGACGCCGACGCGGTCGTCAAGGACGTGCTGGAGACGACGCTGCGGCTGCTGTCGCGGTGGATCGCCGCGCGGGTCATCGACGCCGCCCAGGAGCGCAAGGCCGCCGGCCGCCTGGAGTTCCACGACCTGCTGGTCATCTCGCGCGACCTCCTGCGACACCAGCCCGCGGTGCGGGCGGCGCTGCACGACCGCTACTCGCACCTGCTGCTGGACGAGTTCCAAGACACCGACCCGATCCAGATCGAGCTGGCGGTGCGCATCGCGGGCGGCGCCGAGGCGAGCCAGGAGCAGTGGGAGGACGTCGTCGTCCCACCGGGGTCCCTGTTCGTCGTGGGTGACCCCAAGCAGTCGATCTACCGGTTCCGCAGGGCCGACATCGCGATGTACCTGCGGTCGCAGCGGGTGATCGGCACCGAGGTCAGCCTGACATCGAACTTCCGCACGACCGAGCCGATCCTCTCCTGGGTCAACGACGTCTTCGGCCGGCTGATCGTGGCGGAGCCGGACAGGCAGCCGGAGTACCGCGCCCTGGACGCGGTGCGTGAGCCGCTCGGGAACGCACCGTCCGTCGTGGCCCTGAGCGCGGAGGCGCACACCGACAAGCTTTCAGCGGCGGAACTCCGTGAGCTGGAGGCCGCGGACGTCGCCGGGGTGGTCCGCCGGGCGATCACCGAGGCCTGGCAGGTCTGCGACGACGAGACGAAGGAGTGGCGGCCGGCGCGGCTCGACGACATCGCCATCCTCGTGCCGGCGCGCACCTCCTTGCCGTTCCTGGAGGAGGCGCTCGACGACGCCGGCATCCCCTACCGCGCCGAGGCGAGCTCGCTCGTCTACGAGGCGCAGGAGGTCCGGGACCTGCTGGCCGCCGCCCGGGCGGTCGCCGACCCGAGCGACGGCCTGGCCCTGGTCACCGCGCTCCGCTCGCCGCTGTTCGGCTGCGGCGACGACGACCTCTGGACCTGGAAGCGCGACGGCGGGGTGCTCAACCTCCTGGCGCCGGTCGCCGACGACCGCCGCGACCACCCGGTGGCGCAGGCGTTGGCATACCTGCGGCGGCTGCACAACGACTCGCGCTGGCTGTCGCCCGCCGAGGTGCTGGCCGCCCTGGTGGCCGACCGCCGGATGCTCGAGGTGGCGGCGACCAGCCCGCGGGCGCGAGACCAGTGGCGGCGGCTGCGGTTCGTCGTCGACCAGGCGCGGGCGTGGTCGGAGTCGGAGCACGGCGGGCTGCGGGCCTACCTGGCGTGGGCGGAGTTGCACGGCCAGGAGAGCTCACGGGTGGTGGAGGCGTCGCTGCCGGAGACCGACGCCAGCGCGGTGAGGATCATGACTATCCACGCAGCGAAGGGGCTGGAGTTCCCGATCGTCGTGATGAGCGGCCTGACCGCGGGGCCGCGCAGCCCCTCGGGGGTCCGGGTGCTGTGGCCGGCGTCCGGCGGCTACGAGGTGTCCCTGCGCAAGGGCGTGACGACGGGTGACTTCGACGCCGCCCAGCCGGTCGATGAGCAGATGGACGAGCGCGAGCGCCGGCGGCTGCTGTACGTCGCGGCGACCCGGGCCCGGGACCACCTCGTGGTGTCGCTGCACCGCTCGGCGGTGTCGCGCACCGAGACGGCGGCCAAGTTGATCGCGGACGCGGGAGGTAGCGCGTCCGGCGCGGAGTCGTGGTCGGTGGCGGAGCTGGGCGACGGCTCGTCGGTCTTCGCCGAGCCCGTCGCGCCCCGGGTTCCGGAGGAGTACGGCGACTGGCTGGCGGAGCTGACCCGGGTGCGCTCGGCCAGCGGCGTCGCCTCGGCGGTCTCGGCATCGGGGCTCGAGGGGACGGAGCCTTCGGTCGCTTTCGGCGGCGGCGACACCGGCTCGGCGAAGGGCGCCCTCAACGTCGAACTGCCGGCCTGGTCGAAGGGCCGGTATGGGACGGCGATCGGCCGGGCGGTGCACGGGGTGCTGCAGCAGATCGACCTGGCCACCGGGAGCGGTCTGGACGACGCCGTGGCGGCGCAGTGCGTGGCCGAGGGTGTCGAGATGCACGCCGACGTCGTCACTGCGCTGGTGCGCTCGGCGCTGGAGTCGGAGATCGTGCAGCGGGCGGCCGCGAGGGAGCACTGGCGGGAGATGTACGTCGGAACGGTGCAGGACGACGGCACGGTGCTCGAGGGCTACGTCGACCTGGTCTATCGGGAGGACGACGGTTCCCTGGTGGTCATCGACTACAAGACCGACGCTATCCCGGCCGAGGCGGTCGCCGCCCGCGCCCAGTACTACGCGCCGCAGCTGCGCTCCTACGCGACGGTGCTCAGCGCTGCGACGGGCAACACCGCCGTCGACTTACGCCTGGCCTTCCTCAACCCCGTCGGCTCGGTGGTCGCCGGCCCTCCGTCCGGCTGAAATCCTCCGCCGTCCGCGTGAGTCCGAGGAGCCGGCAAGGGCGCCCATGGCCGATGGGGGTGCCACTCCGCTCACTTCCGACCCGATGGCATGACGCTCACCCGCTCCTGATTCATGGAGTCAGCCGCAGAAGGTAGGAACACCGCATGGGTGACAGCACGGGGGCCGACCGGATGCCGTTCGACGCCGAGCAGGGAGCGACCGCATCAGCTCCTCCGATCGGGATCGACGTCACCGCCACGAAGGTTCTGAGCTACGCGCTGGCCCACAACCGGGTGCCGGTGATCTCCCGCCTGGTGGTCACCAACAGAGGGCGACCCGTCGACGCCGCGATCGTCCGACTGTCGGTGTGCGACGCCGAGGGGGCGATCGGGACGCCCGTCGAACTGCTCGTGGACCTCGAGGAGGGAGCGACGGCGGTTCTCACCGACGTTCCCCTGCGCCTCGATCCCGCCGCCATGCTGCAGGTCGAGGAGCAGCGCCCCGGCACGGTGGACGTCGAAGTCGCCCAGGGTGAGCGCGTACTGGCTCGCAGAGCGGTTCCGGTCCAGGTTCTGGCCGCGCAGCAGTGGCTGGCCTCACCGCCGGCATTGGCTCTGGAGATGCTGGCGGCCCACGTCATGCCGAACCACCCGTCCGTCACTGCGCTCGTCAGCGAAGCGGCGGAGCTTCTCCGGTCGGCGACGGGCAGTTCAGCGGTGCAGGGTTACCAGTCGGGCGCCGAACGCGTCGACCAGATCGCCGACGCCCTCGCCGAAGCGATGCGGCGTCGTTCCATCCGCTACAGCGAACCGCCGGCGAGCTGGGCCGACAACGGACAGAAGGTCCGGACGCCGGGCGACGTCCTGGACGGCCGGATCGGTACCTGCCTCGACACTGTGGTGGTGCTCGCCGCAGCGCTCGAGCAGGCCGGCATCCGTCCGCTGCTGTGGGTGGTGGAG
The DNA here is from genome assembly GCF_021698995.1 of Blastococcus sp. KM273129. Classification (NCBI taxonomy): domain Bacteria; kingdom Bacillati; phylum Actinomycetota; class Actinomycetes; order Geodermatophilales; family Geodermatophilaceae; genus Blastococcus; species Blastococcus sp. KM273129. The sequence goes on from NZ_SSXB01000005.1 coordinate 36,855, forward strand.
GGCCACGCGTTCCTCGGCTACTGGCGGGAGGAAGTGCCAGTCGAGAGCACGGTCTCGACCGAGGTGGCGTCGCTGGTCAATCTCGTCGACCTCGGACTGATCCGCCTGATCGAGACCACCATGCTGGTCGGCGACGACCAGAACTCGGCCGGCGACCTGCACCGGCAGCCGTATGCGAAATGGCTCGCCGGAGACCTGGATCGAGTCACCGGGGTCGTCGATGTCCACCGCGCCCGCCAGGATCAGATCCTGCCGCTGCCTGCCCGGACCAGGGACGCCGATGGCGCGATCAACGTCGTCGAGTACCGCCCTGCCGAGCACAGCGCTCCCCTCCGCTTCGTCCAGCCTTCAGATCGCCCTGCCGGTCCCGCTGACCGGCCGGACGTCCCCGCTCGCGTCCAGCAGTGGAAGAACGCCCTGCTCGACCTGAGCCTGCGCAACCGGCTGATCAACTACACCGACCGGTCCGGGTTGGCGCTGACGGTGCCGGACGCTTCCCTCGCTGCCTTAGAGGACATGGTCAACGAAGGGACGCCGATCAATCTGCTCCCCTCCGACCACATCGCCGAGATCCAGCGAGCTCGCGGCTTGCGGTCGGCGCGCGAGCTGCCCCAGGACCAGCTGACGGAAATCCTGCACAGCCGGCGCGCCGTCTTCGCGGACGTCACCGAGGCCGGCTACCTCACCCGCTTCCGCAACCTCGCGTACAAGGCGAAGACGATCGTCGAGGAAACCGGCGCCAACAACCTCTACTTGGCGCTGGGCAGCCTTGCCTGGGAGCTCGATGGTCGGCCACTCCGGTCGCCACTCGTCCTGGTCCCGGTGAACGTGGTCTCCGGCGCTCGCAACAGCGGATATCGGATGGTCCTCGACGAGTCCGGCACCAGCACGCCCAACTACTGCCTGCTGGAGAAGCTGCGCCAGCTCCACGGCCTTTCCGTGCCGGGTCTCGCAGAGCCGGCCGAGGACGGAGCCGGCATCGACCTCGACGCCGCGCTGCAGGCGATGCGGATAGCCCTCGCCGAGCGCGGGCTGCCCTATCGGGTCGAGCCAACGGCCGACCTGGCCATCCTGCAGTTCGCCAAGTTCCGCCTCTGGAAGGACCTGGACGAGCACTGGGCTGAGCTATCGACCAATGCGCTCGTCGCCCACCTGGTCAGCAAGCCCACCGAACCGTTCATCGACCCCGTCACGACGGGAGCCGACCACGCCGACCTCGACGACCTGGCCGCACGCTGCCCGGTCCCGGCCGACGCTTCCCAGCTGCGCGCCGTGGCCGAGGCCGCCGCCGGACGGACCTTCGTGCTCGAGGGCCCACCCGGCACCGGCAAGTCGCAGACGATCACCAACCTCCTGACCCGCGCCGTCGCCGACGGCAAGCGGGTGCTGTTCGTCGCGGAGAAGCGCGCGGCCCTCGATGTCGTCTATCGGCGGCTGGCCGCGGTCGGGATGAGCCCGTTCGCGCTCGACCTGCACGACAAGGGCAGCAAGCCGGCGGTCGTCCGGGCCCAGATCCGGCAGGCGCTGGATCACGCGGTCGCGGTGGACGACCAGGGGCTGGCCACCGACCAGGAGGACCTCCGGTCGGCCCGCCGGAGCTTGGACCGGTACACCCAGCGGCTGCACGAGACGAACGGGGCGGGGCTGTCGCTCTACACCGCTCGCACCGCCGTGCTGTCCGCAAGAACCGAAGTTGCGGCTCTCCCGGTCCCCACCACCTTCGTCGCCAGTACGTCTCCGGAGGCGGTCGCCGGTATCCGGCAGTTCCTGGCCGGCCTCCCGGACCTGACCGACCAGGCTCGCCCCCGTCCGGACCACCCGTGGGCGTTCGTCGACACCGCCGACGTGTCGGCCTCCGCCGTCCGGCAGGCGGCGATGGACCTGACGGAAGCGTTGGCGGTGCTGCCTCGCGAGGGCCGTCTCGCTCCCGTCGTCCGGGCAGCGCGGACGCCGACAGACCTGGACACACTCGCTCGACTCCTGTCGGGGCCGGCCGTGGGCCTGGCCGTCCTCGACGAGACCCGCTCGCCACGGTGGAGCGATGCCACGCGATCCGTGGCCCACGAGGTCTCGGCGTTCGTGGCCGCCACGCATCCCGGGCTGGACGCCGCCACCCCGGCGGCTCTCGACCTGCCCCTGGCCGACATCCACGCAGCCGCCACCGCCGCCGCGGCGTCGAGCTGGTTCGGCCGGAAGAAGCGACTGATCGCTGTCCGGGAGCAGCTCGCACCGGTCCTGCGGCCCGGGGCCGAGGTCGCGCCGAAGGCGGTGCCCGAGCTGACCGGGGCGCTGCTGCAGGTCCAGTCCGCAGTCCGCGCCATCGCCCAGCGGGCCGCCGGCGTCCCCGGACTCGCCGTGCCCCCGCAATGGAACCCGCTCACCGACGCCGGGCGGGACCTGCTGGATCGGCAGGTCGAGTGGCTACGCCACGCCGGCGCAGCCGTGGATGCCGCAGACGGCTTCCCCGGCATCCTCCGCTCCCTCCTCGCGGCCGGCCCGATCGTCGACGCTGACGCCGGCACAGCTGTGGAGCGCGCCCGAGACGCTCTCTCGCGCCTGCTGTCCGCATGTCGAACCCCGGAGGACCGGTTCGCCGCCTGGGCCGGCGCCGAGGGGGTGCTCACCCGCTGGGACGCCACCGCGGCAGAGCGAGCTATGGAGGTGCCCGAGCTGCCCTCGTTGCAGCGCTGGCTGGACCTCATCGCGGGTGTGGAGTCGTTGCGCGCCGTCGGCCTGGGCGAAGCGCGCGAGGTCATCCTGTCCGGCCGGCTCGAGGCCGATGATGCGGTGCGCGCATTCGATCGAGGACTCGCCGAGTCGTCGGTTCGCGAGCGCCGAGCGGCCACCGGCCTGGACGGCTTCCAGCCGGAGCGGCACGAGCGCGCCATCCACCGCTTCACGGCCGCTTCTCGCGCGGTGCGCGAACACCTGCGGTCGGCGGTGCCGGCCGGAGTGCTGCAGAGCCGACCCTTCGACCCGGCGACCGGGCTGGGTCAGGTCGGAGCACTGCAGCGGGAACTGGCGAAGCAGCGCCGCGGCCTAGGAGTTCGCGGCCTGCTGGCCACCTACGGCGAGTTGATCACCGCGGTGATCCCGTGCGTCTTGGTGAGCCCCGACTCGGTGGCGAGGTTCTTCCCCGCCGAAGCCGAACTATTCGACCTGGTCGTCTTCGACGAGGCGTCGCAGATCCGCGTGGCAGACGCCATCGGTGCACTAGGTCGCGCGAAAGCTGCCGTCGTCGTCGGGGACAGCAAGCAGATGCCCCCAACGACGTTCGCCGAGCCCGCATCCGGTACCGGCGACGACGAGGACGTCGAGAACTCCGCCGAGCCGGTCGTCGAGGACGAGGAGTCCATCCTCTCCGAGTGCGTCCAGGCACGGGTACCCCGGCAGTGGCTCTCCTGGCATTACCGCAGCCAGGACGAGTCGCTGATCGCCTTCAGCAACCGGCAGTACTATGAGAACCGCCTGTCGTCCTTCCCGGCACCGGTGCACGGCCGCGCGACGGCAGACCCTGACGGGCGTGGGATCTCCCTCGTCCGGGTCGACGGCACCTTCCAGCGGGCCGGAAGGGGTCAGTTGCTGCGCACGAACCCCGTCGAGGCCGAGGCAGTCGTCGCTGAGATTCGCCGCCGGTTCGCCGCCTCGCCCGACGACCTGCCGTCGCTCGGGGTCGTGACCTTCAACCAGCAGCAGCGCGCCTACATCGAGGCGCTGTTGCGCGATGCCGGAGACGAGCGACTCGTCGAGGCGCTCGACCGCACCGACGGCGAGGGTCTCTTCGTCAAGAACCTGGAGAACGTCCAGGGCGACGAGCGCGACGTGGTGTTCTTCTCCACGGGCTTCAGCGTCAACGAGCGCGGCGTGCTGCCGTTGAACTTCGGTCCCCTGAACCGCGCGGGAGGCGAGCGGCGGCTGAACGTCGCCGTCACCCGGGCGCGCCGGCAGGTCGTGGTCTTCTCGTCGTTCGACCCGGCCCAGCTGCGGGCGGAGGAGACCTCGTCGGTAGGAGTCAAGCACCTGCGGTCCTACCTCGACCTCGCCGCTCAGGGCACCGGCGTGCTCCCCCGTGACGGGCAGGCTCCCTCCGTACCCGATCGGCATCGGGAAGAGATCGCCGCCGGACTCCGGGCCCGTGGTCTCGCGGTGCGGACCGATGTCGGCCTCTCCGACTTCAAAATCGATCTGTCCGTCGCTCGGGCCGACTCGCCGGACCGTCCCCTGATGGCCGTCCTTCTCGACGGTCCGGCTTGGGCGGGTCGAGGCACCGTGGGCGACCGCGACGGGCTGCCGGTCGACGTCCTCGGGGGGATGCTCGGCTGGCCGGCGGTCGAGCGGGTGTGGTTGCCGTCCTGGCTCGCCGAGCCCGATGCGGTTCTCGATCGGCTGGTCGCCGCCCTGGACGCGCCCGCGCAGCAGCCGCCGCCCCGCGCAGCTGACGCCCCTCGGCCCGCCGCTGTGTCCTCGGACCCCGGACCGAGCGTTGCCGTCGAGGCGGCAGCGCCGTCGTCCACGGTGGAGACGGCTCCGGCTCCGAAGGCAGTGGCAGCCACCTTGGAGGGCGAGTCCGAGTTCGTGGCGTGGCAGCCCGACGCGACCGGTGATCGCAGCGTCCTCGACGAGTTGCCGGGCCGCCGCGCCGCCGAGAGGGTCCGGACGGTCCTCATTTCGGGCGTGGAGGCCGAGGGTCCGATTCACTTGGACCGCCTGGCGCGCCTGACTGCGTCGGCGTTCGGGCTCGGCCGGGTCGCCCAGGGGCGCAAGGACGCGATCGCCGCGGTCATCCCTGCGTCGCTGGTCGTGGGTGACTTCGTCTGGCCGGCCGACCTTCAACGAGGGACGTGGACGGGGTTCCGCCGTCACGCGAATGGCACCGATCGGCCGCTGGAGCACGTCGCTCCCGAGGAGATCGGCAACGCGATGGCGGCGCTCTGCCGCGCCGCGGCCGGCATGACCCAGGACGAACTGTTCGCTCAGACGCTGGAGGTGTTCGGCTTGCGCCGACGGACCCCCGCCCAGGTGGCGCTGCTCGAAGCGGCACTGGCACACGCCATGGCTTCTGGGCGTCTGACCATGCAGTCGACGGGCCTGGTGCTCCCCGGATGACCATGGGATTGGACAGGCACCAACTGTCGACCGAGGCTGGACTGGCTCCCGGGCTCTACGAGCACCTGGTCACCGATCGGCTGCTGCGGTCATTAGCGGAGGTTCCGCCGGAGCTTGTCGACCTCGGTGGACTCGACCCTGCCGATGCCCACGAGGCGTTGACCCGCCACATCACCGAACTGGCCAAGCGGGCGTTGCGCGCTGCCGGCGGCTCCGACGCCGCTGCCGTCGCCCGCCAGGTGGCGCTGGCCAATCGCATCGTCACGTTGATCAATGAGCTCTCTGCCGATGCTGGCGCCTTTGACGAGCCGGTCGCTGATCCGCCACGCACCCTGCTCGCGGTGGCGGCGCCGCGCACGGTGCCCGGCCCCACGTCATTTCCGGAACGACCGGCTACGCCGCTATCCACGAGCGCGCTCCTGGTCAACGGCCGCGGGCAGCCGCGCATCGGCTTCGAGGTGGCCCGGGAGCTCGCCTCCGCTAACGACGTCGACCTGCTATGCGCGTTCATCAAGTGGCAAGGTGTGCGGGTCCTCGAGAAGGCCCTGCTAGACCTGCAGGAGCGGGGCGGCCGACTCCGGGTCATCACGACGACCTACATGGGGGCGACCGACCAGCGCGCCCTGGACCGTCTCGTCGAACTGGGCGCCGACGTCAAGATCTCCTACGAGACGCGCACGACGCGGCTGCACGCCAAGGCCTGGCTCTTCCGCCGCGCGAGCGGCATGTCAACCGCCTACGTCGGCTCTTCGAACCTGTCGCGGACGGCGATGACCGACGGCCTGGAGTGGAACGTCCGCCTGTCCAGCGTCGAGCAGGGGCATCTGCTCGATACCTTCGCTGAGACCTTTGACAGCTACTGGGCGGATCCATCGTTCGAGACGTACGCGCCCGGGCGGGATGGCGACCGGCTGCGCGCAGCACTCAGCGCGGAGCGCGGGGGGCCAACGGACCTGCCGATCGAGATCACGTCGCTCGATGTTCGGCCGTTCGGCTACCAGCGCGAAATTCTCGACGAGCTGGAAGCCGAGCGCACTGTCCACAACCGGTGGCGCAACCTCGTGGTGATGGCGACGGGGACCGGGAAAACCGTGGTGTCCGCGCTGGACTACAAGCGCTTGCGAGCCGCGGGGACCGCCGACCGCATCCTCTTCGTCGCCCACCGGGAGGAGTTGCTGGCGCAGAGCCTGTCAACGTTCCGCCACGTGCTGCGGCAGGGTGACTTCGGTGAGCTGTACGTCGGTGGCCAGCGCCCCCGGGAGTGGCGCCATGTCTTCGGATCGGTGCAGTCGCTGTCCCAGCTCGACTTGGCGGAACTCGATCCGGCGCATTTCGACCTAGTGGTCGTCGACGAGTTTCACCATGCGATGGCCGCCACCTACCGACGCCTTCTCGAGCACCTCACGCCCAAGGTCCTCGTCGGACTCACCGCGACGCCCGAACGGACGGACGGCGCCGATGTGCGGGAATGGTTCGACGGCCGCACCGCAGTCGAGTTGCGGCTATGGGAAGCGCTGGAGCAAGGGCTGTTGGCGCCGTTCCAGTACTTCGGCATCCACGACGACGTCGCCCTAGAACAGGTGCGATGGAGGCGCGGACGCGGCTATGACACAGCTGAGCTGACCAATATCTACACCGGCGATGACGTCCGGGTACGGCTCATTCTCCAAGCGATCCGGGACAAGGTCGACGACCCGGGCAGGATGCGGGCCCTCGGCTTCTGCGTGAGCATCCAGCACGCTGATTTCATGGCGCGCCGCTTCACCGACGCGGGCATCCCCAGCCTCGCTGTCACCTCGGGAACCTCCCGTGAGGACCGCGCAGCGGCACTCATCGCACTGCGCGATCGCACAGTCAACGTGCTGTTCACGGTCGACCTGTTCAACGAGGGGCTCGACGTGCCGGCCGTCGACACCGTCTTGTTCCTCCGGCCGACGGAGAGCGCCACCGTCTTTCTCCAGCAGCTCGGGCGCGGCTTGCGGTTGTCCGAGGACAAGTCGTGCCTGACGGTTCTCGACTTCATCGGGGCGCAGCACCAGGAGTTTCGCTTCGACCTTCGGTTCCGCGCTCTCACCGGCAGCTCACGGCGAGGCTTGCAACGAGACGTTGAGCAGGGGTTTCCGCTCCTCCCGGCCGGCTGCCACATCGAGCTCGACCGGGTGGCGCAGCAGCTCGTACTGGACAACATCAAGTCGTCACTGACCGTGTCTTGGAAGGGGCTCGCCGCCGAGGCTCGTCGTCTCCAGCGCCCGACCCTCGTGGGGTTCCTCGAAGAGTCCGGCGTGGATCTCGAAGACCTGTATCGCGGCAGTGGTCGCAGTTGGCTGGACCTACAACGAGCTGCCGGGTGGGTGGAGGACCGGCCGGGACCCGACGACGCCACTCTGGGTGGAGCGCTCGGCCGCATGCTGCACGCGGACGACGTCGAACGGTTGCAGTTCTTCCGGTCGGTCACCGAGGGGAAGTTCAAGCTCGACGACCGGACCCGCCGTCTCGCAGCGATGCTGCACTTCTCCCTTTTCGGCAACCGGACGCCTTTCAGCAGCATCGAAGCCAGCCTGGAACGGCTGCTGGCTCACCCGGGACGCGCGGCCGAGCTCCGTGAGCTGAGCGGTGTGCTGCACGACCGTATTCACCGCGTCGCGCCGGCGCTGGAGATCGCCGGCCCCCGGCCGCTGCACGTCCATGCGCGGTACAGCCGAGACGAGGCCCTGGCTGCGTTCGGGATGGAGAACCTCAACGGCACCTTTGGTTCGGGAGTGCGGTGGGTCCCGGACGATCGAGCCGACGTCTTCTTCGTGACGCTGTTAAAGTCAGAGGCGCACTTTTCCCCCACGACCATGTACGCCGACCACGCCATCTCCCCGACGCTTTTTCAGTGGGAGTCACAGAACAACACGGCCGAGCGGTCCGCAACCGGCCAGCGGTACATCAACCACCGCGAGCTGGGCACCTCTGTGCACTTGTTCGTCCGCGAGACGAAGACGTCGGACGGAACGCTGGGCACGCCGCCCTACCTGTACGCCGGCCCGATGACATACCTGTCTCACACCGGCGAGCGACCGATGCGGATCCTCTGGCAGCTCCACCACGCCCTTCCTGCGGACGTCTTCCACGCGGCCAAGGTCGCCTGACGAGACCAGGATCTATCTCCTCCAGTCGTCGCGTGTCGGGGCTGCCTTAGCGGGGTCTGCCGGCGCCCGCCCCGGACCTCGGCATCTACGGCGTGCGCGTGGTGGATGCCGGCCGCACTGGGGCACACGGTGCCTAACGGCGCCGTGACCCGGCTGATGCAAGGCTCCGCCCTGGCGGCGACAGCTGGAGGGGTTCGCGGACGCGTGCCTTCGGCATCAGGCGCCGTCGCCTACTCAGGGACGCACGCCTCCTGCGGACCGCTCCATTGCCAACCGCTTGTTCGGAGTAGGACAGGGACGCCACTCATTGGAATCCGCGCGTTGATTCAGTCGTATATCCCAGGTCTGAAAGACGTCGTTCGGCCACCCACAGCTCCTCAGCCGTGAACAAGGGAGCGAATCGAGGATCGAGCACTGCTGCCTCGATGCTGTAGAGAAGTAGTCTTTTTCGCGCCAACGTGTACAGCAGCCGCACAGGCTCAGCGCGCGCGAGCAGGAACTTTGCAAAGCCCACTCCCCCGAGCTCCCCGAGGTTGCGCGACAGCCAGTCGTTTATGTGGCTGCCATGCTTCACCAGGTCATCCTTGACCCGCTTGTCGAAGGCAGCCTCGAGCCCGGCGAGGTCCAGTTCCTCGGCGGCGTCGGATGGCGCGTCGGCGGGCTCAGGATCTGGATCACGAGGAGCGAGAACGGCAGGAGCCGGAACGCCGGGGGACTCTGGCGCTGGGGCAGCGCTGTGGAGGCCGAGCTCCTCCCGGAGACGGTCGAGCAACCGAGGCCACAGACCGGGCGGGACGCTGGCACGGATCGTTTGCGCCAGCGGCCCAGTGACCGCTCCTACGACGAGCTCGCTGACCGCGTCCAGCCCCGCCGCTGGTGGCGTGGTCAGGGGTGGACGTGTTGGCGGCAGCCACTCGACACGAACCTGCTCCCTCGTAGCCGGCTCGTCGAGATTTAACGGCTGGCTGCCCACTGCCGCGACAGCCCCTTCCTCTGGCCCCTCCATCTCAAGCGACGGGGCAATGGCAGCGGCTGCCGAGTCGGACGCCACTAGTGCGACCGGCAGCTCCTCCAGGGGTAGCAGTGCGCCCGTGTGCACGACGGCGAGGTGTTGAGTCGTACGTGTCAGCGCCACGTACAGCATCCGCAAACCGTGCTGGTGCTCGGCGACGATGGCCTCAGGCTCCACGACGACCACGGAGTCGAACTCGAGCCCCTTGGCGTCCGCAGGGCTCACGAGGTTGATTGAGGCGCCGATGCCCCCTGCGCTGGCGTCGCTGAATGTGACTCGCTTGGCCTTCAACCGAGCGACCAAGTCGTCTCGCAATGTGTCTGGACAAACAAGGCCGACGAACAGCCCCTGACCGGCCCTCTCCTGGGCAATTCGAACCGCCTCCACCAAGCGATCCTCTTCATCTACTTCGACGAGCTGCGGCGCCTCCGGCCCCTCCCGGACCACCCGTGGAGGCGTAACGTCAGGCGCAGCCTGAGGGAGCAGTCGAGCCGCCAGCTCGAACACTTGTCGTGGAACCCGGTAGCCGAAGCTGAGCTCTTCGATTTGGACGTCGTAGGCCTTCTCCAGTGCCTCAGCAACGTCGTCCCACGAGTCCCTGGCCCATGCGCCGGTTGACTGCGCTAGGTCTCCTACAAGGGTCATGGAGCCTTCCGCGGAGCGCCGCGCCAACGAACGCAGCTGCATCGGCGCGAGGTCCTGTGCTTCATCAACCACGATGTGTCCAAAGCGCGGACCCGGTCCGTTGATCAGCGCGTCCGCCTCATCCAGCAAGGCGACGTCGGCATCGCTCCACGTCTCTCCCGAGAGGCGGTCGGCTTGCTGGCGCACCAGGCGCCCGATCTCCGTACCCGTGAAGTCGTCGCCTGCCGCTGCAAGTAGCCGCTCCCGGGAGCCCAGGAGGTCGCGGAGGAAGGCCTGCGGACTGAGTGAGGGCCATAGACGCTCTACGGCGCTCTCGATCTGCGTGGGCGTTACCGTCTCGGCCGCACGACGTACGGGGCCTTCATTTACCCACCTGCGGAAGGCGGCTCGTCCCGAGGCATAGGTTCCCTGAGAGGAGTAGCGCTCGAGCGCTGACTCGAGCTGTGGCCGGGGGATCCGCACCCCACCGCGCTCTGGCCCGACAAGGACTTCCGTCAGCCCGTCCGGGACACGCACACGTTGCATAAGTGCGCGGTCGAGCAGGTCGGCCATCCGCGCATCGCCCTTGAGTCGGGCGGTGGCCGGATCCTCGAGGCGGCCAGAACTCGGCTGAGGCCCCAGGCCGCGCAAGTCACGGTGGATGACGTCAGCGTCACCCAAGCCCGGCAGCACGGAGCGGATGTACTTGGTGAAGGTGGGATTGGGGCCCACGACGAGGACCTGCTCAGGCGTCAGCCGATCCCGGTTGTTGAAGAGCAGCCAGGACACGCGGTGAAGGGCCACCGCCGTCTTCCCTGTCCCGGGACCACCTTGGACGATCAGAAGTCGCTCGAGGGGCAACCGGATGAGCTCGTACTGGCTGGCGTGAATCGTTTGGACGATGTCACGCATTTCGCCAGTGCGGTGCTGTTCGAGGTCGCGGAGAACGGCGTCATCGATGCCGGACTGCTCGAGTCCGGAGAGCTCCCCGATGCGTCGTGCGAGGTCTTCGAAGACGAGCTCTTCAAAATCGTCGACGGTGTTCTTCGTCGTTTGGAACTTGCGTCGCCGAGTAAGCCCGCGGGGGTCGTCGTACGTCGCGGTGAAGTACGGAGCCGCGAAGTCGGTCCGCCAGTTAATGACCAGCGGGTCGTGTGAATCGTTGGCGATGAGGTGCTTGCCGACGTATACGGCCTCCCCATCCGCCAGGTCGAAGCGTCCGAACGCGACTGGCTCGTCTGGCGCACCGATCGACTCCAGCAGGCGGTCGGCTCCCTTCTTGACCGCTGAGACGGCCGCCCGCGGGCCAGCGGCAGCCGAGGGAGCACCCTGCAAGGTCCGGCGCTTGCGCTCCCGCGCTTCCCATGCAAGGTCGAAGTGCTCTTGCTCGAGCGCTAAGTCTGCCCTGTTTGCGGTCGTCATCGTCTACGTCCACTCATCCCTGAACCCGCGAAGGGCCGTCTGCTGTGTCACTTGAACTGGGCCGTCGGCAGGTGCGGCCCCACGTATCCGACATGAACACACCCGGTAGCTCCGCGGGTGTCGTCGTGGAAGTGCAATCGCGGAGCAGGCGCTCCCCGCTTTACCACCTTGATATGTGCCGGCATGTAGAGGCGCTCGCTTGGGTGGACGGTTGGCGGCACCGGGAATGTCCGCTTGCTACGAAGATCCGGGTGCGAGTCGACAGATTCCGACTCCACAAGTGAGAGCGCCGTCGCCGAAATCGCCGTAGCTGACGCCGGCGGCGACTGGCACCAGAGATGGAAACTCCCGGCGAAGTCTCCGCCTGCAACCGCTGCTGCATAGTCCTCAAGCGCCATGAGCGCGTTCCACGTCTTGGCTGCGAAGAGCTCTGCACCGGGATGCACGTCTAGTTCGGCGGCCACCTGGTCAGTCGCGCCAATTACCACGTAACGCAATCGCGAGCGTGCGACCACAAGTACCTCAGCCACGGACGCTGGGACGTGGACGACTTCCGCCGGGGCCTGCCAGGCCGACAGGCCCGCCTCGCGGACCTGGGATTCGAGCCATCGCGCGCGCCGTCGCGCCGCGTCCGAGTCCCGTGCCGCTTCGGCAACCTCCAGCTGCAAGTACTCAGCATCGTCTGTGAGCCGGCGTACCGACACGGCTATCTCTCTCGCCTCGGCCTCGGCCTCCGTGAGCAGCTGGCCCAGCACCTCACGATCGGCCTCACTGGCGGCCAGCTCAGCACGGAGTTGCTCCAGGTCATCTTCCCGAGCGCCGACGACCAGCGGAGCAGCTGTGCGGTCTCTGAGCAGCGCGTCGATCTCGGTCGCTAGCGTCCGCTGAGCAACGGCGACAGACCGGAAGTCGGGCGTCGAGCGCTCCGCCCCGGTACGGCTTCGAATCCGCACCACTTGCCGCCCGAACCAGGCCAGCAGGGCCTCCGACCGGCTTGGCTGCCCACCAGTAGTTGCGAGGGACTGTGTGGCCGGCTCAGCGAGGAGTCGTCGCACCGTCAGGGCATCAAGCGGGCCAGGACGCTGCGTCGACAGGTGGAGGATTTGGTCCTTCACGGCCGGAAAAGCTCGAGAGCCCAGCGTTGTAATCGACGTGCGGCCGAGCACACGATGCCGTGTGGGCGCGTCCTCAACTGCGAGCGCCCCGGGCAGGTAGGTCCTTAACGCGCCGCCGTAAACCTCGTAGCCGTCCGGCACGGCCGTGCCGAAAGCCGCTGTAGCAACTCCGTCGGCCAAGCGGAAGACAGCTGCCACGCCAGCCAGGTCTCGGGCCAGCAACCGAGCGAGTCGATTCTGGTCGTAGGCACGGTGAGGGTCGTGCGCGAAGACGACGATAGGGACGCGCCGGTTCGGGTCGCCCAGGTACGACACAAGCTCAGAGACGTGGCTGACCGTGACCATCAGGGCTTCCGCTGTAAGCGGCAAGCGTCCGTCGTGCGCCTCGCCGGCCGCCATCAGATCCCTGACCAGCCGTGGGCTTCCGGGCCGCAGCGGTCGCCCGCCAGACGGCTCCTGCTCCAGATCGATCCAGATCCAGTGCCTCGCGGCCCCGACGTTCAAATCGATGGCCGCGAGCTGCTCGGGCGCGTGATGGCCGACGTCGATGACTTGCTGCTGCGCCGCCTCGGTGGCCCACAAGGCAGTCGTCGTCCACCTGCCCTCCGGCGTCTCCTCCACGAGCCGGATGCGGTGAAGTTGCCCCCCAGACCGGTCGAGTCGAACCGAGCGCCGCTGAATCCATGCAGGGTCGTCGCTGGCAGACAGCGCGGTACTCATGCCAGGGCTGAAGGCGAAGTCGTCGGTGGTCAGGCCCTTCTCGTGCATCCAGGCGGCGAAGAGGGGCTCGACCCGACGCGCGATCTCCCCGTCGGTGTCATCGAGCACAGCCCGGTACACCAGTGGCACGTCAACTCCCCCGTGGGCAACCGCATGAGTCCGGCGTCACGCCGGCTGCCTTTGCTAACACAGATGGACGACGAAAATGGTTCCCCCGCGCTCGTTCGAGGGATAGCGAGTGCACCCGCGCCGCACCTGCCACTCATGGCGCCATCGACGGAGCCCTTCGCACTCGCACCCGGTGCGCGAGGCACCTCCCGTGGCCCCTGTTGCGAGTAGCAGTAGGTGAGGAAGAAGGGGCCGTGGTTGCGCCGCCGGTGTTATCCGAGCTGATCACGAGCCGGAACCCTCCCGTGACGGTGGTCCTGGGTACGGTCACGGGACGATGACGGACCTTCCCTACACCTCGCAGCACGCTCACATCGGCGAGCGCACCCACTGGCGCCTGGAGGACCTCACGCCCGGGGCGCGAGTTCTCGGCGTAACAGCTACGGGGTCAGTCTCGGTCATCGACGTCTCGTGGCATGGGGCAAACGCCGTCACGCTCACCTATCGCGACGACTCCGGCCAGGTCGCGGAAACCCTTCTGTATCGGGACGTCGAGGCCCGCCTGCGCGTGGAGCAGCCGTCCCGCGCGTACGCCTTCGACGGCGATCCGCACCTCTTTCGGCTCGCGGCTGAGGCGCTGCGCATCCGCATGGCCTCCCGCTTCGACCCCATGCTGGCGGTCAGCACCAGTGACCTCGAGCCGCTGCCGCACCAGATCAAGGCCGTGTACGGCGAGCTGCTGCCGCGCACCCCCCTGCGCTTCCTGCTCGCCGACGACCCGGGCGCCGGTAAGACGATCATGGCGGGCCTCTACATCAAGGAGCTCAAGCTCCGTGGTGACCTGGCGCGCTGCCTCATCGTTGCCCCGGGCAGTCTCGTCGAGCAGTGGCAGGAGGAACTGCTCGACAAGTTCGGCCTGCGCTTCGAGCTTCTGACCCGCAGCATGATCGACGGGCTGCTCGACGAAAGCGCCTTCGATCGCTATCCGCTGCTCATCGCTCGCATGGACCAGCTCAGCCGGTCGGAGGAGCTGCAGCAGCAGCTCGAGCGCGCCGATTACGACCTGGTCGTCGTCGACGAGGCCCACCGCATGTCCGCGCACTACTTCGGCGCGGAGCTCAAGACCACCAGGCGCTACGAGCTGGGCCGCCTGCTGGGCCGAGTGACCCGTCACCTGCTGCTCATGACGGCAACGCCACATGCCGGCAATGAGGCCGACTTCCAGCTGTTCATGGCGCTGCTCGACGGGGACCGGTTCGAGGGCAAGTACCGCGACGGGGTGCACTCTGTCGACACCGACGGCCTCATGCGACGCATGATCAAGGAGGACCTCCTCACCTTCGAGGGCAAACCGCTGTTCCCCGAGCGTCGCGCGGACACGCTGGCTTATGAACTCAGCCCGATGGAGCAGGACCTGTACGAGGCGGTCACGGACTACGTCCGCGAGCAGATGAACCGGGCGGAGCAGCTGGCCAGGGAAGGTGAGGGCAGGCGTGGAAACACCGTCGGCTTCGCGCTGACCGTCCTGCAGCGGCGTCTGGCGTCCAGCCCGGAGGCGATCCTTCGCAGCCTGGAGCGGCGACGCCGGCGGCTGGAGGCTCGCCGGGTTGAGCTGCAGCAGCCTGGTGGTGGCAGCGACTTCGAACGGCGTCTGGCGGCACTGCTCGGCAGGGCCCAGCAGCTGGACGAGGAAGAGCTGGACGACCTGACCGGCGAGGAGCGCGAGGCCGCCGAAGACGCCGTCGTCGACTCCGCGAGCGCCGCCCGCACCATCGCCGAGCTCGATAAGGAGATCGCCGTGCTCGGCGACCTGGTGAAGCTGGCCACGCGGGTCCGACTGTCGGGCACGGACAAGAAGTGGACCGAACTGCGCAGCCTGCTGCTCGACGACGAGGCGATGTACGACCGCGACGGCGCGCGGCGGAAAATCATCATTTTCACCGAGCACAAGGACACCCTGAACTACCTCGTCGACCAGGTCCGCACGTTGCTCGGCCGGGATGAGGCGGTGGTCGCCATCCACGGTGGCGTCGCGCGCGAGCAGCGCCGGGCCGCGCAGGAGCTGTTCACCCAAGACAAGGACACCGTGGTCCTGCTGGCAACCGACGCTGCGGGTGAGGGACTAAACCTGCAGCGAGCTCATCTGATGGTCAACTACGACCTGCCCTGGAACCCCAATCGCATCGAGCAGCGCTTCGGGCGCATCCACCGGATCGGGCAGACCGAGGTGTGCCGGCTGTGGAACCTGCTGGCCAAGGACACCCGCGAAGGTCAGGTATTCCAGCGGCTGCTTGACAAGGTGGAGGAGCAGCGGCGCGCCTACAAGGGCAAGGTCTTCGACGTCCTGGGCGAGGCTTTCGAGGGGCGTCCGCTGCGCGACATCCTTATGGAGGCGGTCCGATACGGCGACCGTCCCGAGGTCCGCGCTCGGCTCGACCAGGTGATCGACGCCGAGGTCAGCGAAGGCCTCGACCGGCTCATGCAGGACCGCGCGCTGGGCCTCGAAACCCTCGCTGACGCCGACGTCGCCACGCTGCGCCGCCGGATGGAGGAGGCGCGAGCTCGCCGGCTCCAGCCGCATTACGTTCAGGCGCTGTTTGCCGAGGCCTTCCGCCACCTCGGTGGCCGGCTGAGCCCTCGGGAGTCCGGACGGTTCGAGGTCACCCACGTCCCGGCCGAGGTGCGCGACCGGGACCGGCAGATCGGTACGGGGGCGCCGGTGCTGCGTCGCTACGAGCGGATCTGCTTCGAGCGCGAGCACGTCCGCCTGCCGGGCAAGCCCAAGGCCGATCTCATCGCGCCCGGCCACCCGCTGCTCGACGCGGTGATCGATCTGGTCGTCGAGCGCTACGGCACGCTGCTCAAGAGCGGCACCGTGCTCGTTGACGCGCAGGACGTCGGGGAGGAGCCGCGCCTGCTGGTCGCACTGACCCAACGCATCGATGACGGGCACACCCTGCCGCGGACCGTCTCCCAGCGCTTCGACTTCGTGGAGATCGGTCGGGACGGCGCCCAGCGCTCCGCCGGCCCGGCGCCCTACCTGGACTACCGGGCTGCCACGGCGGACGAGAGCGCACTGCTTGTCAGCGTCCTCGACGAGCCGTGGCTCGCGGAGGGTGTCGAGCGGCTGGCGGTCAGTTGGGCCGTTGAGCACGGTGCGAGCGAGCACTTGACCGCCGTGCGGGAGCGGGTGCACGCCGGTGTTGAGCGGACCCGCAAGGAGGTCAAGCAGCGTCTGACCCAGGAGATCAACCACTGGGACCTGCGCCACGCTGACCTGCTCGACCAGCAGGCCGCCGGCCGGCAGCTCAAGATCCGCCCGGAGACCGCGGAGCGGCGAGCGCGCGATCTAGAGGCCCGACTTGCGCAGCGTCTGGCCGATCTCGATGCCGACGAGGCGCTCCGTCCGCTGCCGCCGGTGGTGGCAGGTGGAGCGCTCGTGGTCCCGGCCGGGCTGCTCGATCGTCTCGCGGGCCGGCGGGACCAGCCTGTGGCGACGTACGCCAAGGACACCGCGGAGGTCGACCGGCGTGCCGTCGCCGCCGTGATTGCTGCGGAACACTCGTTGGGTCGCCAGCCGGAGGAAATGCCGCACAACAACCCGGGCTTCGACATCCGTTCGCTCACCGAGGACGGGCACCTGGTGTTCATCGAGGTGAAGGGACGGATCGAGGGAGCTGACGACTTCTCCGTGACACGCAACGAAGTGCTGTTCGGCAAGAACGCAGACCGATACAGGCTCGCTCTCGTAAGGGTGTCCCGGGACGGCGCCGACCACGACGAGGTTCGCTACCTGCAGGACCCGTTCAGGGACTTCGACTTCGGCGAATTCGCTGCCGACGCCGTCCGGGGTGACTGGGCAGCCATGTGGGACCGCGGGCAGCAGCCGGCATGAGCGCAGCGGCGCCCGGGGCGGTCACCCACCGCTCGCTGTTGAGCCTTCGCGCTGCCCCCGAGGAGGTGGCACGCGCTCTCGACGACACAGGAGGGTCAACGATGGCTTCGGATGCTGGTCAGTTGATGTTGGCTCCCTGGGCCGCCGCTGGTGGGGAACCGGATGCTATTAGCGCAGAGGCACATGTGTGGCCGGTGGCTTCCTGCGCGACGGTTGTAGCCACCTCGGGAGGTCATGTTGCCGCTGAGAAGGGGCCCGTCACCGAGTCCGAGGCCGTGCAGAGCCTCAACGCGCTCATCAACGCGTCCATGCGCTACAACGAGTCCCGGGCATACGAAGAGCTCGTGGCTTTCATCCGTAGGTTCCACTGGTACGCGCCATTCAACGCCCTGCTTGTCCACATCCAGCGACCTGGCGCAACGTACGTCGCCACCGCACGGCGCTGGCAAGACTTGAGACGTGACGTCGCTGTCGATGCGCAAGTCGTAATGATCCTCCAGCCCTTCGGGCCGGTGATGTTCGTGTACGACGTCAACCAGACGTCGCCGATGCCCGGAGCTCCTCCGCTGCCGCCCGAGGTGCTCGACCCTTTCGTGACGCGTAGCCGGCTCACCAAGGCCCGTGCCGACAACCTCTGGTCGCGACTGGTGACGAGTGCTGTGCGCGACGGGGTGTACATCGATCGCGTGGACCACGGGACCGGGAGCGCCGGCTTCATCGCCACGGCCTCGGGCAGGCGGGCACAGGAGCACGTGGTGCGCGTCAGGCCGAGCAAGCACACGGTGTCCGTTCCAGTCCGTTACGACCTGAGGGTGAACCGTGCTCAGCGCGGCGCGTCGGCCCTTGCGACTCTCGTTCACGAACTCGGGCACCTTTACTGCGGTCACCTAGGGACGCCGGACGCCAAGTGGTGGCCTGATCGGCGTGCGGTTTCCCACGTGGCGTCGGAGTTCGAGGCCGAGTCGGTCGCGGCCATCGTCATGCAGCGCTGGGATTCGAGCGTTGAACTCCCACCGCACCTGGCGCAGTACCTCAAGAAGGAAAGCAGACTCCCGGCCGACGTGTCGTTGGAGCGCATCGTCAAGTCGGCAGAAGACATCCTGGCCATGGCGAGACACGACCGTCTGCCCCTCCGCGTGCAAGGAAAGAGAAGGAACGAGCAGTGAAACGCAAGCTGATCGAGGTAGCGCTGCCGCTGGAGGCCATCAACCGGGAGTCCGCCCGGGAGAAGTCCATCCGGCACGGTCACCCCTCCACGCTGCACCTGTGGTGGGCGCGCCGGCCGTTGGCTGCCTGCCGAGCGGTGCTGTTCGCGCAATTGGTCGATGACCCGTCCGCGCACCCTGAACGGTTCCCGACTGAGGAGGACCAGGCGCTTGAGCGTAAGCGGCTGTTCGACCTCATCGAGCGCTTGGTCGTGTGGGAGAACGCCGGCGACGAGCGGCTGCTTCGTGAGGCGCACGCCGAGATCGCCAAGTGCTTCGACGGCGACCCGCCGGCGGTCCTCGACCCATTCGCCGGCGGCGGGTCGATCCCGCTCGAGGCGCAGCGGCTCGGACTTGATGCGCATGCGAGCGACCTCAACCCAGTCGCGGTGCTCATCAACAAGGCGCTCATCGAGATTCCGCCGCGGTGGGCCGGGCAGCCGCCCGTCTTCCCCGGCGCCGCCGACTCCAAGCTTGGCGGCTGGCCGCGCGCCACCGGGCTCGCCGAGGACGTGCGGCGGTATGGCGCGTGGCTGCGCGACGAGGCCGAACGTCGCATCGGCCACCTGTACCCGAGTGCGACCCTGCCCGACGGCACAAAGGCCATGGTCATCGCTTGGATCTGGGCACGCACGGTCGTCTGTCCCAACCCCGCCTGCGGCGCGACCATGCCGCTCGTCAGCAGCCTCTGGCTGAGCAAGAAGAAGGGCCGGCCGACGTGGTTGCGCCCACGGCCTGCCGGAGACCATGTCGACTTTGAGGTCGTCACCGGCGCAGGGGGGCCACCCGATCCGCCCAAGCTCGGCCGTGGCGCGAAGTTCCGCTGCCTCGTCTGCGGGGATGTCACCTCCGACGCCTACATCAAGGCCGAGGCCATCGCCGGGCGTATGGGGCAACAATTGCTCGCGACCGTCGCCGAGGGCCAGCGGCAGCGCGTCTACATCCCGGCAACCTCAAGCCACATCGCTGCCGCGGACGTACCTCGGCCCGACGACGTCCCCGACGGGGAGCTGGCCGACGATCCCCGCAATATCTGGTGCGTAAATTACGGCTTGCGGACGTTTGCAGACCTCTTCACATCTCGGCAACTTGTCGCGCTCACCACCTTTAGTGACCTCGTGGCAGAAGCCCGCGCGAAGATTGCCTCCGACGCCGCTAACCTCGATCGACGCGAGGCCGCCGCTTACGCCGACGACGTGGCGACGGCGATGAGCTTCGCGCTAAGTCGAGTGGCCGATTACCACAACGCGCTATGTACTTGGCGCAGCGACCCAAAGAATGAGGGAGTCGGTCACCTCTTTGCACGACAGGCCATCCCTATGGTTTGGGACTTTTGTGAGGGGAACCCCTTCAGCGCGTCTTCTGGTAACTGGCTGGACGCTTTCGTGTGGCCCTCGAAGGTGTTGGAACGCCTGCCTGCGAGAGCACGCGGATACGCGCAACAGGCGGATGCCCGGCAAGTGAATGCCGCCGCGGTGGTCAGTACTGACCCGCCTTACTACGACAACATTGGCTATGCCGACCTTTCAGACTTTTTCTACGTCTGGCTTCGCCGGGCGCTCGTCGATGTTCACCCGAGCCTACTGTCGACGATGCAGACGCCCAAGAGCGACGAGCTGGTGGCGACGCCGTACCGCTTCGGCGGCAGCAAAGTGAAAGCAGAGGAACACTTTGAGACCGGCTTTGTCAGCACCTTTACTCGCATTCGCCAAGACCATCGTCCCGATATTCCTGTGACGGTCTTCTACGCCTTCAAACAAGCGGAAAGTGACGACAGCGGGACCGCCTCCACTGGCTGGGAAACTATGCTCAACGGCCTCATTGAGGCCGGACTGACCGTCACCGCAACTTGGCCGATGCGGTCGGAGATGAGCAACCGCATGATCGCGGCCGGAAAGAATGCACTCGCGTCATCTATTGTCCTCGCCTGCCGCCCGCGTAGGGATACCGCCGAGGCCACTACACGCCGCGGTTTCTTGCAGGCGTTGAAGGACGAGCTGCCTGGGGCGCTGAAGGAGATGCAGCAGGGCTCGCTGGCCCCGGTGGACTTGGCGCAGGCTGCCATCGGCCCGGGCATGGCGGTGTTCACCCGTTACCGCTCCGTCGTGGAGGCGGACGGGACACCGATGACCGTCCGAACCGCGCTGGCGCTCATCAACCACGCCCTCGACGAGGTGCTGAGCGAGCAGGAAGGCGACTTCTCGGCCGATACCCGCTTCTGCGTCAAGTGGTTCAGCCAGTTTGGCTGGGACGAGCAGCCCTACGGCGTCGCCGACTCCTTGTCCAAGGCGGTGGCGACGAGCGTCGACGGACTGGTCCGCGGCGGGGTGTTTTGGGCGCGCGCCGGAAAGGCGCGGCTGGTCGGCCTCGACGAGCTCTCCGAAGGCTGGAACCCGCTGGCCGACGAGCGTCTCAGCGAATGGGAAGTCGTCGTCCGGCTGGCGCACGCACTGGACCGGAAGGGCATCGACGAAGCCGCCCGGCTGATGGCCCTCGCCGGCCAACAGATGGACCTCGACACCACCAAGGAACTGGCCTACCTGCTCTACAGCGTCTGCGAGAAACGAGGCTGGACCTCCAGTGCCGCGCTCTTCAACGGCCTGGGCACCTCCTGGTCCGATCTGGCTGCCGCCGGCCACAGCGCGTCTGTGCCGGTCGGCGCGCAGGGGGAGATTGATTACCGCGACGATGAGGAGGAGGCCTGATGGCCACGAGCAACCGCGACCGGGTCGGCCGAGGCTTCGAGCTCCTCGCAGAAGGCCTGGAGCCGTTCGTCGACCAGCTGATGAGCGCGGCCGCCGGGAGCGGCGGTGACTGGCTCGCGCTGCTCGCGGCACGCGAGAGTGCCAAGCACGGCGGCGCCAAGACCTACGACAAGCACGACCCAGCCGTACTGCTCAAGGTTCTGACCGAAGAGTGGCGGGTGTTCAAGGACCGGCTGTCGCGACCCGAGCAAGCTATGGCCAGCGAGCTGCGCGACGTCCGCAACAAGTGGGCGCACAACGCCGCGTTTAACAGCGACGACACCTATCGAGCGCTTGATTCGATGGAGCGCCTACTCACCGCCGCCGATGCTCCCGGCCAGGCCGAGGAGCTGCGCAAGTTGCGGCTGGACCACCAGCGCGCGGCGTACGAGGCCGAGACGCGAAAGGTCGTCAAGGCCGCAGGCATCCCCAGCGTCCCTGGCACGGGCATCAAGGCCTGGCGCGACGTCGTCACGCCGCACCGCGACGTCGCCAGCGGCGACTTCAACGCCGCGGAATTCGCCGCCGACCTGCACAAGGTCGCGCTCGGCGAGAGCGGTCAGGAGTACGTCGACCCGGTCCTGTTCTTTCAGCGCACGTACCTCACCGAAGGGCTCCGCGACCTGATCGGCAGGGCCGCTCGCCGTCTTTCCGGCGACCTCAATGCCAGCCCGGTGGTCAACCTGCAGACCAACTTCGGCGGCGGCAAGACGCACTCGATGCTGGCGCTCTACCACCTGGCGTCAGACGCGCCGGTGACGTCCTACCCGCAAGAGGTGCAGGAGGCGCTCGGCAACGCGGACCCGTCGGCGCTCGGCCGCGTCAGTCGTGTCGCGCTGGTCGGCACGCACCTGTCCGCCGGGTCGGCGACCGCCAAGGAGGACGGTACGCAGGTCAACACGTTGTGGGGCGAGCTCGCTTGGCAACTGGGCGGCCGGGCGGCCTACGACGTCGTCGCCGAGGCAGACCGCACTAAGACCAATCCGGGGCAGGCGCTGGCGGACCTGCTCTCGCAGCACGCGCCTTGCCTAATTCTGATCGACGAGTGGGTCGCCTACGCCCGGCAGCTTTACGGCCGCGACGCCAAGGACGTCGCGGGCGGCGACTTCGACACGCAGTTCACCTTCGCGCAGACCCTCACCGAGGTCGCCAAGACGATCCCCGGTTGTCTCGTCATCATTTCGATCCCCGCGTCGAGCGAGTCCAGTGACGCCGAATCAAGCAGTACCGACCTCGAAGTCGGCGGAGCGAACGGCCGGCTGGCACTCGAGCGGCTGCAGAACGTCGTGCGACGCGTCGCCGACCAGTGGCGACCGGCGTCGGCGAACGAGTCCTTCGAGATCGTGCGTCGCCGACTCTTCGTCGAGCCGGACGCCCAAGCCAAGCGCGACATCGCCGCGGTGGCACGGCAGTTCGTGCAGTTCTACGCCGAGCACCCGGGGCAATTCCCGCGCCAGTGCAGCGAGGTGGCGTACGAGGATCGGATCAAGGCCGCCTATCCCGTCCACCCGGAGCTGTTCGACCGGCTGTATGAGGACTGGTCCACGCTGGAGCGGTTCCAGCGAACGCGCGGCGTGCTGCGTCTGATGAGCGCGGTCATCCACGCGCTCTGGGCGTCGGGCGACGCCGGGCCGCTGATTATGCCGGGGTCTGTGCCGCTAGAGCTTGCCAACGTCTCCGGTGAACTGACGCAGTACCTGCAGGACGCCTGGAAGCCGATCGTCGACGCCGACATCGACGGTGAAGGCTCAACGCCGGTGCGCATCGACGCGGAGCGAGACACCTTCGGCAAGCGGGCGTTGACCCGACGCATCGCGCGCACAATCTTCCTGGGCTCGGCACCGACGCTGCAGACAGCATCCAAGGGCATCGAGCGGCAGCACGTGTGGCTCGGTGTCGGCATCCCAGGCGACACCGTCGGCAACTTCGGTTCAGCGTTGGAGGTGCTGGGGCAGCGGGCGACGTACCTCAACGTCGATGGCGCCCGTTACTGGTACGACACCGCGGTGACGGTCAACCGCACGGCACAGGACATCGCTGAGCGCCTGCGGGAGCACCCTGAGGAGGTTTGGGCCGAGGTCGTCCGCCGGCTTGCAGTGGAGCGCTCGGCGCGGGGTGACTTCGCGACGGTGCAGGTCTGCCCGGAGGACACCGGCGCCGTCCCGGACACCGAAGAAGCCAAGCTCGTTGTCCTGCACCCGCAGCACCTGCACGGGCGCGGACAGGACGACTCGCCGGCGCTGCGCTTCGCGCGGCAGTGCCTCGACACGCGCGGCGCCTCCCAGCGCACCAACCGCAACTCCCTCGTGTTCCTTGCTCCCGACCGACAGCGGTGGGAGGAACTCGCCGGTGCGACGGCGGACTATCTCGCGTGGCGCGACGTTGCCGAGCGCGCGGACGACCTCAACCTCACCGCGCAGCAGAAGGCCCAGGCCGAGCGGCGGGCATCCCAGGCCGACGAAGCTGTGCGGCTTCGTATCTTGGCCACGTACATCTGGGCGATCGTGCCGGAGCAGCCGGACGCGGCCCGGCCGGTCTCGTTGACCGTCCAGAAGGCGGAGGGGTCGCAGGAGCGGCTGGCCGATCGGGTTAGTGCCAAACTCCGTCAGGGCGGCCTACTGGCGACGACGTATGGCATGCGCAACGTTCGGATGGATCTCGACGGTCCACTGCGGAGTGTGTGGGACAAGGGGCACGTCAGCGTCGGTGAGCTGTGGGGCTTCTACTGCCGGTATCCCTACCTCGGTCGCCTGCGGGATCGGACGGTGCTCGAAGGAGCGCTCCGGTCCGCACTCGACGACATGATGTGGGAGCTGGACGGCTTCGCGCTCGCGGACGGATACGACGAGGCGACCGGCACCTACCAGGGGCTTGCCACGTTTCCCGGGGGGAGCATGGGGACGCTCACGGACGCGGTGCTCGTGGTCCACCCCAAGCTCGCCCAGCAGCCCGAGCGGCCCACCCCCGGTACGACCGGCCAGTTCACGACTCCGGCGTCGACGACGGTCAACACCACAGCCGTTATCGAGCCGAGCCAGTCGACAGCCGCAGCCCGGGAGAACACGCGCTTCTTCGGCGTGGCCAACGTTGATCCCGAACGCTATGGCCGCGACTTCACACGCATTGCGCAGGAGGTTCTCCAGCACCTCACCGGGCCGGGTGTGAACCTGGAGGTCACCGTCGAGATCTCGGCGACGAAGGCCGACGGCTTCCCGAGCGACAAGGTCCGAGTGGTGACCGAGAATGCCCGGACGCTCAAGTTCGACCAGTACGGCTTCGAGGCGGAGTAGGACACCGGTAGATGGCCATCAGCACCGCCCACATGCCTATCAGCGAGTTGATGGGCAAGGTCACCCGAGGGGAACTCCGCCTGCCGGAGATCCAGCGGGGATACGTGTGGAAGCCCCCACAGGTCGCCAAGCTGCTGGATTCGCTGTACCGCGATTACCCATCCGGCTCGCTGCTCCTCTGGGAGGCGGAGTCCGACCCCGAGACACGACCGATGAGGACCTCGGCCGGGACGCAACCCGCTGCCCAATCGGCTCTCTACCTGCTCGACGGGCAGCAGCGCCTCACGTCCCTACACCGTGTCTTCAGCGGTCACCCGAACGCCGACATCGTCTTCAACGTAGAAACCGAGTCTTTCCAGAACCAGAGTGCGGCGACCAAGAAGGATCCCCGCTGGCTCAGGGTGCACGACTTGCTGCACGGCACACAGATGTATCAACTTGTCAGTGGCATGAAGCAGGCACTGCCCGCCCTCGATGAGCAAACCGTTTTCGACCGAATCACCCGCGTACACCGAATCAAGGACTACCGCTACTACCTAGAGACGCTGCGCGAGCTTTCGTACCTGGAAGTAACGGACATCTTTGTCCGCGTCAACAGTCGGGGGCGGACGCTCCGCGCCACGGACCTCGCTCTCGCGACGCTCAGTGCACGTTGGCCTGGCGTGCTAGGCAAATTTGAAGGTGAAAGCAGTACTTGGCAGAAGGCTTCGTTCCCTGACCTGGACACGGGCTTCCTCACCCGCGCCATGACCGCGGCGCTCCTCGGTCGCGGCCCGTCCCAATGGTCTCTGGGCCGCTTAACCGCAGCGACCGACGAGGAGCTCGACACTGCCTGGGCGACCGTGCGTCGCGGGCTCGCACACCTCGTGCCACTGCTGAAGAACAACCTCGGCGTGCAGCACTCGTCACTGCTGCCTTCTGTGCTCGCCCTCGTGCCTCTGGTGGTGCTTCTGGGCGAGCGCCCAGACGCCCCGCTGGCTGAGCGAGACCGCGACGCTCTCCTATATTGGTTGCTGGCAGCCACTATCCGGAACCGCTACAGCGGCTCGACGGACACCGTCCTCAGCCAAGACATTCCCGCCGTCAGGAAGCCCGACGGGATTCGAGCTCTCCTCGACAACCTGGGGCTGCTCGGCGGTCGGGTGTCGGTATCTTCCGAGGATCTTGCGGGGCGCGGGCAAGGCAGCCCCTACTTCTTCTTGAGCTTCCTTGTGGCGAAGCGCGCGGGGGCTACGGATTGGTGGTTCGGTAGTGCGATCGACGCCACGGCGCAAGGCAGCCAGAAGCTGCAATACCACCACATACATCCGCGAGCCACGCTGAAGCAGAAGTACTCCAAGCATGACATCAACGACCTGGCGAATCTTGCATTCATCTCAGGGAAGGCCAACCTGAAGATCTCGGACCGCTCGCCGTCGGCCTATTTTCCTGAGCTCGAACAGATGGGCGCCGAGAGCCTGGCGAAGCACTTCGTTCCCGACGACTCATCACTACGGACCGCGGACTCCTATCCGGCTTTCGTCTTGCGCAGGCGCGAGATGCTTGCAGAAGCCATGACGTCCTTGCTGAACTCGTTGGCACCGGCCTACCTTGGACCGGCTACTAACGGGACGGATCCGCTGACGGGATTGTCCCTTGATCTTGATCTTTACCAGAGCAGCTGGGACGAGCCGAAGCTCGTTGTGCGAGCGACTACCCCGAGCAGTGAATGGCGTTGCATACTTGATTTGAGCGCTTTTGAGCAGGCTCTCGATGAGGCCGCCCAAGGTGTCGTGAGCGACCTAGCCTTATCCGGGGCCGACGGAGTCGTGCGGCCGGCGGACAACGGCCTCGAGGTGGAGTTGGGCCCGTTCGTCGTGGAAGGGCGACGTGAGGATTGGCAGTCGGCTCTCGACAGAGAGCGAGCCGACGCGATTCCGCTCTCTCAGCTACCCCATATTGACGCCGTCGCATGGGAAGGCGAGCGAGCCCGCTTCCCCATCGCCAGCAGTGACTGACGACATACACGCCTGACCTGGGTCAGAATCGCGCATTGCGCGGCGCCGTTAGAGGCGGTCAATCCAGGTGTCTCCGTCGCGGTCGTCCCACGCGGACCCTTGACTGCCCTCTCGCGCCGGACTGAGCCACGACAGGACTTGCAACGCCTCAGCACGCGTTAAGGACCGCAACGCCTCAACGGGGCGCCCTACGGCAGCCTCGACTGCTTGCTGCCGCTCGTCCATCGTGGTGAAGTCACGGGCGGTCAGCGCTGTCCTGATGGCGTCGACGAGCCAGTCGGCTATGGGCGCTTCTCGAATAGCCGGCTGATCCGACTCCTTCACTGGTTCGTCACCGAAGAGCGAGAGGTCAGCTGGCACGCGTTTGATGGTATGGGTCGTGACGGCGGCCGTGCACAACGGAACAGATATCCCATCGTCCGTGATCGTTCGGCGCCCTACGCCGACACCGAGCACGAGACGTGGGAGCCGGCTCTCGAGGGGGCTGACCGGCGTCGGCAGGCCTGCGCATCCGTCAAGGTCGACCCGACGACGGAGGTGTCCCGCGCCGCTGCCGTCGTCGTCAGCTCGTCGCCAGCTACGGCTGCTGCGGCGCCCAGCGACGCGACCGTGGCAACCGCGCAGGCGACGTCCACGTGGGGGAATGCCCGAGCCAAGCCGATGACAAAGCCCGGCCCCTCCGCCCGACCCGCGGACGCCTTGACTCCACCGGCCCCACTGTCGAGCTCAGCTAGCTAATCAGGTGTACCGGCCAGAATCGGGTTGAGCTCCGGTGCGGAAACGCGCCACCAAGCAACTCACCCTCCACGGTTCTCCTTGGTACCGACGCGACAGTTACGAATCGGCACGAACACTGCCCGCACGCGCTCGAGTTGACAGCGGGCGGCACTTGGGCACGATGACCTGGGCGGACGCCGTCGGGGCGCCGCGCGCCTGTCCCCGGAAGGGAGGGCGTCATGCACGCCCGCACCACCACGATCACCGCCGACCCGTCCCGCATCGACGCCGGCATCGCCGACGTCCGCGACAACGTCATGCCCGCCGTGAGCGGCATGGACGGCTGCGTCGGGCTGTCGATGCTGTGCGACCGCGACTCCGGCCGCTGCATCGTCACCACCGCCTGGGAGAACGAGGACGCCATGGCCGCGACCCGCGACGCGGTCCGGCAGATGCGCGAGCACGCGACCCAGCAGTTCGGCGCCGAGGCACCCGAGGTGCGCGAGTGGGAGATCGTGGCGATGCACCGGCTGCACCCCGTGAACGACGACTCCTGCGCCCGGGTCACCTGGTCCCGCGTCGACCCGGCCACCCTCGACAAGGTCCTCGACGTCTTCCGCACCGACCTCATCCCGCGGATGGACGAGATGCCCGGCTTCTGCAGCCTCAGCCTCATGCTCGACCGGCAGACCGGCGACAACTCCCTCACCGCCGTCTACGCCGACCGCCGCTCCATGGAGGCCTCCCGCCAGCGGGCCATGTACATCCGCGACGAGTTCCGCAGGGCGCTGCGCATGTCGGCCACCGACGTCGCCGACTTCGACGTCGTCCTGCACCACCTGCGGGTCCCCGAGCTGGTCTGAGGGACGGCCTCCCCCGGCGCCCGCAGAGGCCGGTGCATCGACCACCCGTGGGCCGGGGCGGCGGGGCACGTCCCACCGCGCCGGGCCGGTGGTCGCGCGAGCCGGCTCGCGACGCCGGGCATCAGGCCGCGTTCAGCCGGTACAGCGCGGTGTGGTGGACGTGCAGCACCGGCTCTCCGCCGGCCAGCACGAGCGCGTCGTACCGGACCTCGTCGTGGCGGCCACGCCGGCCCACGTCGGTGACCCGACCGTGCGCGGTCAGCTCCACGGGCAGCCGCGCGAGGCCGAGGAAGCGGCAGTCGCTGGAGGTGTGGATCCACGGCCCCAGGGCGACGTTGCGCATGAGCAGCTCGTTGACCAGCCGCAGCAGCAACCCCGGGTGCACCAGCGCCTCCCGCCGGTACAGCTCCAGCGGCTCGCCGATGGCATCCAGGTACCACGCGTTGCGCTCCGCCGTCCCGGCCTCGGAGACGCTGCCCATCGGGCCGACGACCGGGTCGGCCACCGGCTCGGGCGGTGCCGCGACCTGCCGGAAACCGGTGAGATCGGGCCGGTCCGCGCCGAGCCCGGCCGAACCGACGCACCGCACCTCCCCCGACGGGTGGCTGACCGTGAGCCGGCCCTCGGCCGGATCGACGAGCAGCTCGTCCCCGTCGTAGGTGGGCCGCCGGAAGCGCAGGTCGATCCGGCCCCGGGAGAGCCACTCCGCTCCCCAGGCGGCCACCAGCGGCGTCGTCGTGCGGGCGAACAGCTCGACGCCGGGCACCAGCGCCCCGGAGAACCCGTAGCGCCGCGCGACGTCGTCCTCGTGGATCTTGTTGGTCGACTCCTCGACGACGCGGGCCACGAAGCGGTGTGGTTCGGGATCGGTCACGTCGCCGGATGCTGCCGTGCCGGCCACCCGGTGTCGACACCCGCGGCTGAGCATCCCGCTCGCCCTCCGCGCCTTTCCGGAGCGGATCGTCCGTCCCGAGCAGGACGCCGCCTGCCCGTAGAGCACCACCGGTCACGCAGCCGCGGCAGCCCGCCGATGAGGCAGCCATGACCAGTGGACATGTCGGTCCTGCGGAAGCGGCGCACGCGGCGGCGGCCAGCGCCATCCAGGAGCTCTACGACGAGGCGCTCCGTCACCTCGACGCCGTCGCCCGCTCCCTGGAGGCGGCCGGCCCGGCGGCGCAGGAGGCCGGCGAGCCGCCGAAGCCCCGTACGGATGCGGTTCACCCGACCCTGGAGCTCCCCCGCCGGCTGCTCTCCCCGGTGGCCGACGCAGCCTGACGAGCGCCGAGTGGTCGCTCGGGGCCGGCTGGGTCGAGGATGCGGCATGCCCTTCATCCAGATCACGATGATCGCCGGCCGCACCGAGGAGCAGAAGCGCGATCTGCTCGCCGCGGTCAGCCAGGCCACGACCGACAGCATCGGCGCTCCGCCGGAGACGGTGCGGGCCTGGATCGTCGAGGTGCCGCCGACCGACATCGCGGTGGCCGGCGAGACGCACGCCGACCGCCGCGCGAGGGCCGACCAGGGCTGAGGCGGAGTGCGTCAGTCGTCCAGCGACCGGATCCACAGCGCCGCCGTGCCGTAGGCCAGGGAGCTGACGACCGCCCGCGTGCTGGTCCGCCCACCGGCCGTGCCCGCCGTCGCCAGCGCGGTGAGGGTGTCGAGCAGGTTCATCGCCGCCACCGCGGCGAGCCCCCGGTCGACCTCCTCGTCGGTCTTCGCGGTCAGCGCCAGCGCGGACACCACCAGGGCCCGGCTGCCGAACAGCCGCTGCAGCTGCAGCCCCGACGGCGACACCGGGACGCCGTAGCTCTTCGCCACCGTCCGCGGCGACAGCACGCTGATCGCGCCGAACGCCGCCCCGACGGCACCCAGCGCCTGCGCCATCGACTTCTTCGACGTCTCCGCAGCGGTCTTCTTCTTGGCCATCGTCAACTCCCGAAAACGGACTGTGGACGGCGTGGGCTCCACCGCACCGGCCACTCAACCAGCGCCGACGCCGGTCCGCAGCGCGAGCATCGGCACCGGCCGCTAGCGTCCCCGACCATGACCGCCGGCCCCCGCAACCCCGGGTCGCACCCCCTCCCGACGCGCGACCGGTAGACCGTGCCGCCCGAGGTCGAGCTGCAGCACCGGCCCACCTCCTGGGGCACCATGCGCAGCCGGGTCGTCGGCACTGCACGCCCGGGCGTCCCCGAGGTCGTCGTCGTCCACGGGCTGGCCGTCGCCAACTACCTGGAGCCCGCCGTCGGCGAGCTCGGCGCCTGGACCCGCGCGCACCTCGTCGAGCTGCCCGGCTTCTCCGGCAGCGCCGACCCGCCGCATCCGATGGACGTCGGCGACCACGCCGACGCCGTCGCCGAGTGGCTGGCCGCCGCGGAACTGGACGACGTCGTCCTCGTCGGGCACTCCAGCGGCACCCAGGTCGCCGCGCACGTCGCCGTCCGCGAACCCGACCTCGTGCGCGCGCTGGTGCTCGCCAGCCCCACCATGGACCCTGCCTACCGCAGCATGCGCCGCGTCCTGCTCGCCTGGCGCCGCAACCACGAGCTCGAGCCGCCGGAGCTCGACGTCCAGCACACCCCGGACCGGCAGCGCGCCGGGCTGCGCCGGGTCCGGCACGCCCTGGCCGTCCACCTGAAGGACCGCCTCGAGGACACCGTCGAGCGCGTCCCCCAGCCGGTGCTCGTCCTCCACGGCGACCGCGACCGCCTCTGCACCGAGGCCTGGGCCCGCGAGCTCGCCGGATGCGCGCGGGACGGCCGGTTCCGCAGCCTCCCCGGTGCGCACAGCTTCGTCTGGACGGCGCCCGCCGCCTGGTCCGCCCCGATCGCCGAGCTCGCCCACGAACCACCGCGCGCCGCCGATTGACCCCCAGCACGTCCACCGCCACGATGACCCCACCGACGACCGGGAGGGCGCCATGAGCAGCACGGAGACGATCCAGATCCCGCACCTCGGTGGCTCCACCATCGGCCACCGGTTCGGCCGGCCCTACGACCCGTCGCTCCCGACCCTGGTGATGGTCAACTCCTTCACCACGTCGGTCGAGCTGTACCGGCCGCAGTTCGCCGACGAGCAGCTCGCCGCCACCGCCAACCTGCTCGCCATCGAGCCGTACGGGCACGGGCGTACCCGCGCCACCTACCGGCAGTACACCTACTGGGACACCGCGATCGCCGGGCTCCAGGTGCTCGACGCCCTCGGCATCCCCGACGCGTTCGTCCTGGGCACCTCGCAGGGCGGGTGGATCGCCGCCCGCATGGCCATGCTCGCCCCCGACCGGATCAAGGGCATCATCCCGCTCGGCACCTCGATGGACTTCGAGAGCCCGCGCAGCCGCGAGCTGGGCTGCTGGAACGGCGTCGAGTTCTGCACCCCCGCCATCGACGCCCTCGCCCAGCCCGTCGGCGACGACTGGGTCATCCCGACCGAGCTGGTCGACGCGACCCTCGCCGAGGGCATGGGCGACGACGTCCCCGACGACGAGCGCGCCTTCTGGCACCGGACGCACCAGCAGAACTACACCGGTGACGACGGCCGCGAGCGGCTGCGGATCAGCAGCATCAACCTGCGTGACCGGGACGGCCTGCACGGCCGGCTGGACAGCGTGCGGTGCCCCGTCCTGTGGCTGCACGGCACCGCCGACCGCGTCTACTCGGTGCCCAACGCCGAGGCCGAGATCGGGCTCTTCACCGGCAGCCCCAAGGCCGAGCTGCGCGTCGTCGAGGGCGGCCAGCACTTCCTCAGCGCCACCCACCCCGACGTCGTGAACGCCGCCACGGTGGAGTTCATCGACCGCTGGAAGTAGCGCCGCCGAGGGGGCGTCGCGCTAGGCTCGCGGGCGTCCCGAACGTCCGTGTGTAACTACCTGCTGCCGGCCCGACCGGCGGATCAAGGCGGCACGCCCGATCCGCAGCAGCAGAGGTCATGTTCCGCACGCGCCCCACCACCTCGGCGGTCGTCCGCTCCGCCGGGCTCTCCTACTTCCCGCTCGCCTTCGTCGCGCGGCTCCCCTTCGCGATGATGACCGTCGGGGTGCTCACCCTGGTCGTCGCCGAGCGCGGCTCGGTCACCCTCGGCGGGCTCAACTCCGCCGTCGCCGGCATCGGCACCGCGTTCGCCGGCCCGCTGCTCGGGGCCGCGGCCGACCGCTTCGGCCAGCGCCGCGTCCTCGTCCCGGTCGGGCTCCTCCACGGCGCCCTGCTGGCCGCCTTCCCGCTCGTCGTCGCGAGCACCGCCGCCGACGCCGCCGTCCTCGCGCTCTCGGTGCTCATCGGCATGTCCGCGCCGCAGGTCGCCCCCATGTCGCGCACCCGGCTGATGGCCGTCATCCGCCGCACCGTGCAGCGCGACCGCCGCCGGCGGGCGCTCGACGGGACGATGGCCTACGAGTCCGCCGCCGACGAGATGGTCTTCATCGTCGGCCCGTTCCTCGTCGGGCTGCTCGCCACCGCGATCGCCCCGTGGGTCGCCATCGCCGGCGCCGCCGCGCTCACCCTCGTCTTCGTCACCGCCTTCGCGCTGCACCCCACCGGCCGGCTCCAGCCCGGCGCGCAGCACAGCAGCGGGACCCAGGCGCCCGCCCGCGAGCTGGCCCGCTTCCCGCTGCTCACCGTCGTCGCCGGCACCCTCGGCGTCGGGCTCTTCTTCGGCGCGACCCTCACCTCGCTCACCGGTTTCCTCGCCGCGGACGGCGGCAGCGGCGACCGCGCCGGCCTCCTCTACGGCGTCATGGGCATCGGGTCGGCGGTGCTGGCGCTGGGCACCGCGGCCCTCCCCCAGCGGTTCACCCTCCGGGCGCGGTGGGCGGCGTTCGGATCGCTGCTGCTCGCCGGCGCGCTGCTCTACGCGACGGCGCGCTCGGTGCCGGCGCTCGTCGTCGCCCTCGCCGTCCTCGGCTGCGGCGTCGGGCCGACGCTGGTCACCCTCTACAGCGTCGGCGCGCTGCTCAGCCCCGCCGGCCGCTCGGCGACCACCATGACGATGCTCGGCTCCGCGGTCGTCGTCGGCCAGGCGCTCGCCTCCGCGGTCACCGGCGTCGTCGTCGACCGGCTCGGCACCGCCACCGCGCTCGCCGCCCCGGCGCTGGCCGCCGCCCTCGTGGTCGCCGCCGCGGCGGCGTACGCCGCGACGCAGCCGCGGGTCACCCCGCAGCCCGAGCCGGTCCCCGCCTGAGCCGAGGCTTGCCACCGCCGCGCGGACGGCGCGATGCTGGCCCATGGCCCCAGCAGCGCGGACCACCCGTTCCGTCGAGGACACCCCGGCCTCGACCCGCAAGGTCGACACGGCGTACTACGAGGAGGAACTGGCCCGGCTGCAGATCGAGCTGGTCAAGCAGCAGGAGTTCATCCGCGCGCGCGGCCTCAAGGTGGCGGTGGTCTTCGAGGGCCGCGACGCCGCCGGGAAGGGCGGAGCGATCCAGCGGATCACCGAGACCCTCAACCCCCGCGCCGCCCACGTCGTCGCACTGCCGGCGCCGACCGAGCGCGAGAAGACCCAGTGGTACTTCCAGCGCTACGTCGCCCACCTCCCCGCGGCCGGCGAGATGGTCCTGTTCGACCGCTCCTGGTACAACCGCGCCGGCGTCGAGCGGGTCATGGGCTTCGCGACCGAGGAGGAGGTGCAGGAGTTCCTCCGCTCCTGCCCGGAGTTCGAGCGGATGCTCGTGCGCAGCGGCATCACGCTGATCAAGTACTGGTTCTCCGTCAGCGACACCGAGCAGGAGAAGCGCTTCCAGGGCCGGGTCAAGGACCCGACGAAGCGCTGGAAGCTCAGCCCGATGGACCTCGAGGCCCGCAACCGCTGGGTGGACTTCTCCCGCGCCAAGGACGCGATGTTCGCCGCCACCGACATCCCCGAGGCCCCGTGGTGGGTGGTCGACGCCGAGGTCAAGAAGCGGGCCCGGCTGAACGTCATCACGCACCTGCTGGCGCAGGTCCCCTACGAGGACCTCACCCCCGAGGCCCCGAAGCTGCCGCCGCGACCGCCGATCGAGAGCGACTACGTGCGCCCGCCGATCGAGAGCCAGAACATCGTGCCCGACGTCGTCCCCTGAGGGCGGAGGTCACAACTCCCCGAGCCGCCCGCGCAGCCAGTCGTGGAACAGGGCCAGGTGGTGCTCGACGGGCACGAGCACGCCGCCGGCCGCGTAGGCCCGCGAGCTCATGCCCGGCTGGGTGCGCTCGCAGGCGGCGAAGTCCTGCTGGTTGACGCGGTGGAACAGCTCCACCGACCGGGAGACGTCCAGCCCCGCCTCGACCACCTCCGGCGCGTACAGCCAGTCGCACTCGACCACCGTCCGGTCCACGGCCAGCGGCGTCATCCGCAGCAGGATCACGTGGTCGGGCACCAGGTTGAGGAAGACGGCGGGCTTGATCGTGGCCGCGTAGTAGCGCCGGTCCCGGTCCGGGTCGATCCCCGGCAGCGCCGGGAAGCCAGCCGAGCCGTCCACGGTGAACCCCTCGGCGGACGGCGCGAACTCCGCCCCGTGCCCGACGAAGGACTGGGCGGCCCACCCGCGGCTGAACTCCGGCAGGACGTCGGTCAGCTCGGGGTGGATGGTCGCGCAGTGGTAGCACTCCATGAAGTTCTCGACGACAAGCTTCCAGTTGGTCGCGACGTCGTAGCGGATCCGCCGGCCGAGGGCCAGCCGCCCCACGTCGTACCCCTCGATCGCCGCCGGGTCGCCGAGCCGCTCGGTCACCGCACCCACCACGTCGTCCTCGAACGACGGCGGGTCGTCGGCCAGGCACACCCACGCGTAGCCCAGCCACTCGCGCAGGGCCACCGGCACCAGGCCGTTGGCCACCCGGTCGACGTCGGGCATCCGCGCCAGGTTCGGTGCGGCCACCAGGGATCCGTCCAGCCCGAACGACCAGGCGTGGTACGGGCAGCGCAGCGTGCGGGTCACCTGCCCGGACTCCTCGCTGCACAGCTGCGCGCCGCGGTGCCGGCACACGTTGAGGAACGCCCGCAGCGCACCGTCCCGGCCGCGCACCACCAGCACGCTCTCCCGTCCGACCTGCACCCGCCGGAAGCTGCCGGGATCGGCGACCTCGTCGGTGCGGGCGACGCACTGCCACATCACCTCGAACACCCGCTCCTGCTCGCGGGTGAACAGCGCCGGGTCGGTGTAGTACCGCCCGGCCAGGGTCGGCATCAGGCTCGAGGCGGCGGGGAGGGTCGCGGTCACGAGGATGCCTCCAGTGCGGGCCGGCGGGGGTCGAACAGGCCGATCGGGTGCCTCGTCGTCCCCGTGGTGGCGAGGTCGGCGAGGATCTCGCCGACCACCGGCACGAACTTGAAGCCGTGCCCGGAGAAGCCGCAGGCCACGGTCACCTGCGGGTGCTCGGGGTGCGGCGCGATGACGA
The DNA here is from genome assembly GCF_021698995.1 of Blastococcus sp. KM273129. Taxonomy (NCBI): domain Bacteria; kingdom Bacillati; phylum Actinomycetota; class Actinomycetes; order Geodermatophilales; family Geodermatophilaceae; genus Blastococcus; species Blastococcus sp. KM273129. The sequence goes on from NZ_SSXB01000005.1 coordinate 72,177, forward strand.
AGTGCTCGTCGGGCGTCGTCGTGTACATGCAGGTGGCGGCCTTCAGGAACCGCCCCGGCAGGGTCGGCAGCACCCCGGCCAGGTGCCCGGCCATCGCCGCGACCTCCTCGGGGTGCACCTCCCGGTCGATCGTCCCCGGCGTGCACGGGACCCCCCGCCGGAAGAAGGCCACCTTCGCCCCGCCGTCCGGGCCGTCGATCGCCGGGAAGCCGTAGACCTGGGTGCCGTCGGCCGCCTCGTGGATGTAGATCGGGTGCCGGTCCGGCGTCCAGGCACCGGTGCCGCCGGCCGGCTGGAACCAGTACATGACCTGGCGCTCCACGGTCAGCGGGACGCCGAGGTCGGCCAGCACCTCCGGTGCCCACGATCCGGGGCTGACCACCAGCGCTCCCGCCTCGTACTCGCCCGCCGCCGTCCGCACCCGCACCCCGCCGCCCGGGGTCGCCGTCCACCCCAGGGCCGGCTCGGAGAAGCGCAGCTCGGCGCGGCGCGAGAAGGCGAGGTCCAGGTGCGCGGACACGGTGGCCTCCGGGCGGGCGAAGCCCGCGGCGGCCTCGACGAGCCCCACCTCGTCGTCGGCCGGGGTCAGCGTCGGGAAGCGGCGGCGGACCTCTCCCGCGTCGAGCAGCTCGTGCGCCAGCCCCCACTCCTGCGCCGCCCGCAGGCTGCCGGCGACCGTGCGGCTGCCGGGTCGGCCGAGGAACACCCCGCCGGTGCGCACCAGCACGTCGGTGCCGGAGTCGGCGCACAGCTGGTCCCACAGCTCGTAGGCGCGCAGCAGCAGCGGCACGTAGGCGGGGTCCTCGAAGTAGGCCTGCCGGGTGATCCGGGAGCCGCCGTGGCTGGACCCCTGGTCGTGCGCCGGGCCGAACCGCTCCAGCCCGAGCACCCGCTGCCCGCGGGCGGCCAGGTGCGCGGCCGCCGCGCTGCCCATGCCGCCCAGCCCCAGGACGATGACGTCGTAGGCCACGGTCAGCACCGCATCCGCGCGCCGGCGGGGTCGACCAGCGGCTCGGCGGTCACCGTCGCCGCGACCGGCTCCCCGAACCAGTCGATCGTCACGGCGGTGCCGGGCCCGGCGACCGACGCGGGCAACCAGGCGTAGGCGACCGTCCGGCCGATCGTGGCGCCGAACCCCGCGCTGGTGACGTGGCCGACCGGCGTCCCGCCGACCCGCACCGGCTCGCGACCGAGCACCGTCGTCGCCGGATCGTCGAGGACCAGGCAGGCCAGCCGCCGGTCGTGCGGACGGCGCTCGAGCGCCCCCTGCCCGACGAACTCCTTGCCCTGCCGGACGGCGAACTCCAGCCCCGCCTCGACCGGGTCGTGCTCGGTCGTCATGTCGACCCCCCAGGCGCGGTAGCCCTTCTCCAGCCGCAGGCTGTCGAAGGCGCGGCGGCCGGCGGCGACCACACCGTGCCGCTGCCCGGACTCCCACAGCACGTCCCACAGCCGCAGCCCGGTGGCCGCGTCGGTGTACAGCTCCCAGCCGAGCTCGCCGACGTAGGACACCCGCAGCGCGGTCACCGGCACCCCGCCGACGAACAGCTCCCGCGCCCGGAAGTACCCGAACGCCCCGTGCGAGACGTCGCTGCCCGTCAGCGGCTGCAGGACGTCGCGCGCCCGCGGGCCCCACAGCCCGATGCCGCAGGTGCCGGCGGTGGCGTCCCGCAGCTGGACCGAGCCGTCGTCCGGCGCGTGCTGCCGGAGCCAGTCGAGGTCGAGCGGGCCGTTGGCGCCCACCTGGAACCGCTGCTCCCCCAGCCGGGCGACGGTCAGGTCGCTGCGGATCCCGCCGGCGGCGTCCAGCAGCAGCGTGTAGACGACCCGGCCGACCGGCTTGGCGACGTCGTTGGTGGTCAGCCGCTGCAGGAAGCCGCACGCGCCCGGACCGGTCACCTCGATCCGGGTCAGCGGGGTCATGTCGTACATCGCCACGCGCTCCCGGGTGGCCAGCGCCTCGGCGGCCACGGTCGGCGACCACCACCGCGCCGCCCACGCGTCGCGCGGCGGCAGGTCCAGCCCCTCGGCCAGCGGCGCGTTGGCCTCGAACCACAGCGGCCGCTCCCAGCCGCCCGCCTCGGTGAGGACGGCGCCGAGCTCCTGCTGCCGGGGGTGGAAGGGGCTCACCCGCAGCGGGCGCAGCACCGACGGCGGGTCCAGCGGGTGGACGACGTCGTAGACCTCGACGAACTGCTGCGCCCCCCGCCCGGCGACGTACTCCGGCGAGAGCTGGACGTCGGTGAACCGGTGCAGGTCGCACTCGTGCACGTCGGTGCGCGGCTGCCCCTCGACCAGCCACTCGGCCAGCGCCTTCGCCACCCCGGCCGAGTGGGTCACCCACACCGCCTCGGCGACCCAGAAGCCGGGCAGGTCGCGGTGCTCGCCGAGCAGCGGCATGCCGTCGGGGGTGAAGGAGAAGACGCCGTTGATGCCGGTCTCGACCTCCGTGCCGGCGAGCCCGGGCAGGAGCGCGAGGCTCTGCTTCCAGGCGTCCGCGAAGTCGTCGGGCGTGAAGGGCAGGCAGCTGTTCTCGTGCGCCTCGGTCTCGGCCGCGGTCACCGGCATCGGCCGGTGGCCGTAGGAGCCGATGCCGATCCGGTCGCGGTGCTCGCGGTAGTACAGGTCGGCGTCCTGGTGCCGCAGGATCGGCGCGCTGATCTCCCGGGTGGCGCCGGCCAGGGCCGGCACCGGCGCCGTCGTCGCGTACTGGTGCGCCAGCGGCTGCAGCGGCACGGTCAGCCCGGCGAGCGCGCCGACGTCCGGGCCCCAGAAGCCGGCGGCGCAGACGACGACGTCGGCCGGCACGAACCCCTGGTCGGTGTGCACGCCCGAGACCCGCCCGGCGGCCGAGGCGACACCGGTGACGCGGTGCCGGGCCAGGAAGCGGGCGCCCCGCCCGATCGCCCGCCGCGCCTGCGCCTCCCCGGCCGGGACCGCGTGCGCCAGCCCGTCGCTCGGCACGTGCAGCCCACCCAGCACGGCGCCCGGGTCGAGCAGCGGGTGCAGCCGGGCGCACTCGTCCGGGTCGACCAGCCGCGCCTCGACGCCCCAGGAGGTGGCCAGGCCGTGCCGGCGGGCCAGGTCGGCCCAGCGCTCCGGCGTCGTCGCCACCTCCAGGCCGCCGACCGGCCGGAAGACCGGTGCGCCGTCGAGCGCGAGGCCGCTCAGCTTGCCGACGGTGTAGCTGGCGAACTCGGCGAGCGTCTTCGACGGGTTGGTCTGGAAGACCAGGCCCGGGGCGTGTGAGCTCGACCCGCCGGCCGCGAACAGCGGGCCCCGGTCGAGCACGGTGACGTCGGTCCAGCCGCGCGCGGTGAGCTCGTCGGCCAGCGAGCACCCGACGATGCCGGCGCCGATGACCACGACGCGGGGCGACGTGCTGCGGGGAGCCATGTCCATGGCCACGCCCTTCGTCCGTTGCGGTGTCCGCAACTGCTGGCGGGATGCGCAACAGGGTCCGGAGCGGTTCCGCAGCCCGTCAAGAGGCGGCAGCGTGTCGGCGCGAGTCCTGACACGGTGTTCACACCGGCGACACGGAGCGCCGCCCCGGTGCCTCAGCCGAGCTGCCGGCCGGTCTCCGTGGCGACGGCGCACAGCCGCTCCGCGACGTCGTCGAACCGGTCGCGGGGCAGCCGGTAGGACGGCGCGGACACGCTGAGCGCGGCGACCAGCCGCCCGTCCGGCGCGCACACCGGCGCGGCCACCGCGTTGAGGCCCAGCTCCAGCTCCCCCTCGGTGGCCGCCCAGCCCTGCTCGCGGACCCCGGCCAGCACCTCGTCGAGGACCGCCACGTCGGTGATCGTCGACGGGGTGTACCGCTCCAGCGGAGTGGCGGACAGGGCCGCGCGCGCAGCCGCCGGCCCGTACGCGAGCAGCACCTTGCCGCTGGAGGTGGCGTGCAGCGGCGTGCGCCGGCCCACCCAGTTCAGCACGCCGACCGACGCGCTGCCCTGCACCTGGCTGATGTTGACCGCGCTGTCGCCGTCGAGCACCGCGAGGTTGACCGTCTCGTCGAGCTCGGCCGCCAGCCGCTCGCACACCTCGCGCCCGACCCGGCTGAGGTCCAGCTGCGCCGCGCTCGCCCCGGCCAGGCGCACCAGCCCGAAGCCGAGCCGGTAGGTGCCCCGCTCCCCCAGCTGCTCGACCAGCCCGTGCGCCTCCAGGGTGGCCAGCAGCCGGGAGGCGGTGGACTTGTGCACGCCGAGCTCGGCGCCGAGGTCGGTGGCACCCGCGCTGCCGCGGTCGGCCAGGAGGGAGAGCATCGCCAGCGCCCGGTCGACGGACTGGACGAGCGGGGGTTGGCCGTCGCCGTCGGCACCGTTGCGCATGACGCAACGCTAGCCGAGGACGGGGCCACCAGGGCCACCGACGCGGGTGCCGCGGCCGGCCGTCGTCCGCGGGCGGTTTCGCTCCCCTGCGGAACGGGGCAGTGCCACACCCATGGCCGCTCACGACGTCGTCCTCATCGGCAGCGGGATCAACTCCCTGGTCGCCGGCGCCACCCTCGCCAAGGCCGGGCGGGACGTCGGCATCTACGAGAGAGCACCTCGCCTCGGCGGGGCGATCCGCACCGAGACCGGCACCCCGGCGCCGGGCTTCACCACCGACCTCTTCTCCTGCTGGCACCCGCTGTTCGTCGGCGGCCCCGCCTACCCGACGCTGGCCGACGACCTCGCCGCCCGCGGCGTCGTCTACCGCAACACCGACCTCCCGGCCGCGGCCGCGCTGCGCGACGGGTCGACGGCGGTGCTCTCCACCGACGCCGACGTCACCGCCGCCGACTTCGACCGGCTCTCCCCCGGCGACGGCGACGCCTGGCGCTCCTTCCTCGAGGACTTCGGCAGCCGGGCCGGCATCGCGTTCGGCGCGCTGGGCACCGAGCTGCTCTCGCTGGACGGGCTGAAGCTCGCCGGCCAGGCGGTCCGCCGGCTCGGCCCCCGCGGGTTGCAGCAGTTCGGCGCCGAGGGGCTGGAGTCCGCCCGCACCTGGCTCTCGGGCACCTTCGACTCCCCGACCGTGCACGGGCTGCTCTCCCCGTGGGTCGGCCACGAGGGGCTGGGCCCCGACGATGCGCTCAGCGGCTTCATCAACAAGGTGATCGCGCTGGCGCTGGCGCAGGGCGGCTGCCCGGTGCCCGAGGGCGGCGGCGTGCGGCTGGTCGAGGCGCTGGCCGGCATCGTCACCGATGCCGGCGGCACCACCCGCACCGGCGCCGACGTCGTCGCGATCCAGACGTCCGGGGGGCGGGCGACCGGCGTCCGGCTGGCCGACGGCGAGGTCGTGACCGCGCGGGAGGCGGTGCTGGCCGGCGTCACCCCGCAGCAGCTGTACCTGGAGCTGCTGGACGGCGTCCCGGCGGTGCCCGACCGGGTGCGCGAGGCGGCCCGCGGCTTCCGCTACGGCCGCGGCGACATGCAGGTCCACCTGGCGCTGTCGGAGCCGCCGCGCTGGGCGGAGGACCACGACCGGCTGTCCCGCGCGGCCATCGTGCACGTCAGCGACGGGCTGGACAGCGTCAGCCGCGCGGTCAACGAGGCGCAGCGCCACCAGCTGCCGGTGCACCCGACGATCGTCGCCGGGCAGCCCGCCGCGCTGGACCCGACCCGCGTGCCGGACGGCGCCGGCGTGCTCTGGCTGCAGCTGCAGGAGACCCCCGGCCGGCCGACGGGCGACGCCGCCGGGAGCATCGACGTCGGCGACGGCACCTGGACCGAGGGGCTGCGCGAGCGGTACGCCGACCGGGTCGTCAAGGAGCTCTCCCGGCACGTGACCAACCTGGACTCCGCGCTGATCGCCCGCCGGGTGCTCTCCCCGGCCGACCTGCAGTCGTGGAACCGCAACCTGGTCGACGGCGACCCGTACGCCGGCGCCTGCACCATCGACCAGTTCCTGCTGTGGCGGCCCACCCCGCAGACCCGCGGGCACCGCACCGCCGTCGACGCGCTGTGGCACATCGGCGCCTCCACCCACCCGGGCCCGGGCCTGGGCGGGGCGAGCGGGCTGCTGGCTGCCCACCAGGTGCTCCGGGCGGCCGAGCCCGGGCTGCTCGCGGCCGGCCGCCGGATGCTGGGCCGCTGACCGGGTCCCGGGCCCGCAGGGAGCCCGCGTACGTCCCGCCGTCGGGGGTCAGGCGGGCTGGGCGAGCGGCGCCAGCTCGGCCGCCAGCTCCGCCACCGGCCGGGGCCGGCCGAACAGGTGGCCCTGCGCCAGCGGGCAGCCCAGCGTGGCCAGCGCCCGCGCCTGCTCCTCGGTCTCCACGCCCTCGGCGACGACCACCAGGTCCAGCGCGTCGGCCAGCGCCATGACGCTGCGCAGCAGCCGCGCCCGCCGCGTCGAGGTCGTGATCGCGGAGACGAACGAGCCGTCCAGCTTCAGGTAGTCGGTGGGCAGCGTGTCCAGGCGCGCGAGCGCCGAGTAGCCGGTGCCGAAGTCGTCGATCGCCACCCGGAGCCCGTGCGCGCGGAGCTCCCGCAGCGCCCGCACCGACCGCGCGGTCTCCGCCTCGACCAGGGTCTCGGTCACCTCGACGACGGTGCGCTCCGCCGGCCAGCCGGTGGCCGCGAGCGTCGCCAGCACCCGGTCGGGGAACCCGGGGTCGTCCAGCTCCAGCCCCGACACGTTGACCGACAGGATCAGCGGGCGGCCCGTCGCCGCCGACAGCGTCCGCGCGTCCTCGCACGCCGCCGTCCAGACGAACGCGCCCAGCGCGCCCACCAGCCCCTCGCGCTCGGCCACCGGCACGAACTCCGACGGCGGCACCGGCCCGCGCCCGGGGTGCACCCAGCGCACCAGCGCCTCCACGCCCACGACCCCGCCGTCGGCCGGGGTGACCACCGGCTGCAGGTGCACCGACAGCCCGCCGGAGCGGCCGGCGGCCAGCGCCGCGGCCAGGTCACGGGCCAGCGGGCTCTGGCCCTCGGTGTCGAGCTCGCTGCGCCCGCGGCCGAGCGACTTGACCCGGTACAGCGCGGCGTCGGCGCGGCGCATGAGGTCCGAGGGCGCGTCGCCGGGCGCCAGCTGGGCCACGCCCACCGACGTGCCGATGGACGGCAGCGCCGCGCGCAGCGACTCGGCGACGGCCAGGGCCCGTCCGCCGTCGGTGCCGGGGAGCAGCAACGAGAACTCGTCACCGCCGTGCCGCGCCAGCACGGCGCCGCGGGGCAGCAGCGGCTGCCACGCGGCCGCGACCGCGCGCAGCATCTCGTCACCCGCGGCGTGCCCCTGCGAGTCGTTGACCGCCTTGAAGTGGTCGAGGTCGAACAGCGCCGCCGACAGCGGCTCGCCCGTGCGCAGCGCCGTCCGGACGGCGCCGTCGAGCGACTCGTCGAAGCCGCGCCGGTTCACCAGCCCGGTGAGGGCGTCCTGCCCGGCGCTCGCCGCCCGCCGGGCCAGCACGCCGACGGCGCCGGCCGAGCCGAGCACGAGCACCGCGAGGACGACGGCGGTCCCGACGGGGACGTCGCCGCGCAGCACCACGACCACCGTGCCGATGACGAGCATCTCGGCCAGGAAGCCCAGGGCCCACAGCAGCGGGAAGAAGAGGAAGGCGACCATCGCCGAGAACGTCGACAGCGCCAGCACCGCCACCGCGCCGTTGGCCGTGGGCGCGGAGTGTGCGTAGACGCCGATGCCGACGACGCCGAGCAGCAGGAGCACCTGGAAGAAGCCCCGCGGCACCCGGTGGCCCCAGCGGATGACCGCCAGGCCGAGCAGCGTGGTGAACGGGCCCAGGGCGGTGACCGCCGGGTGCACGGAGTCCAGGCCGCCGGGGGTCCCGAGGGCCAGGCCGACGGCGGCGACCCCGCCCATGGCGGTAAGCAGCCCCGCGGTGCGGGCCACCACCCGCGGGGTGGCGACCTCGGGGGCCATCCGGCTGATGTGCATGAGCCCCATATCGGTTGTGCACCACCGGAACTGGATGCGCGTCTCCCCCTCCGGGTGGTGGTGGACCCGGGCCCGCGGCCGCGGGCGGACGACGGCCCCCGCCGCTGCCCGGGAGCGGGACCTGTGGCAGCTTGCTCCCCGGGGAACGACGACGGGCAGGGAAGGAGCCGGCGCGGTGGCTGCAGACGTCGAGACGGGCGTGACGCCCGGCACGGGACCGGGCGGCCGCGCGGGAGCCGGTGCACGGGCGACGCCGGGCTCGGTCGAGGAGGCGGTGGCGCTCGCCGACGGCCTCGTCGACGCCTGGGGCAGCTGGGGCCCCAACATGACGCCGGACGCCCGGCAGGTCGCCTTCATCAGCGACCGCTCGGGCACGCCGCAGCTGTGGCTCCAGGACGTCGTCCTCGACGGCGCGCAGCTACCGGCCCGGCACGTGCCCCTCTCCGACGACCCGGTGGTCTCGGTGCGGTGGGCGGCCGACAGCCGCTGGCTGGCCTGCGAGGTCGCGACCGACGGCGGCGTCCGGACGGCGGTCTGGGTGGTCCGCCCCGACGGCTCCGACGCGCGCCGGGTCGCCGGCGGGCCCGACGAGCACGCCGAGCTGGGCCCGTGGACCCGCAGCGGGCACCGCTTCGTGGTCACCCTCCCCGCCACGGTGGCCGGCGGCCCCACCCGCGCCTACCTCGCCGACCCCTCCACCGGCCGGCTCGACCCGCTCGCCGAAGGCGACCTGATCCACGTCCTGGACATCTCGCTGGAGGAGCGGTTCATCGTCCTCCGCGACGGCGGACGCGGTCAGGAGTACGTCAGCGTCGTCGACCGCCTCATGGACGAGGACTTCAGCGCGCTGCCGCAGGGCGCCACCGGCTCCACCGAGGTGACGCTCATCCGACCGGCCCCGGACGACCACGCCGGGCCGGTGTACGTCTACCTCGCCTCGGACGTGGGCCTCCCCCGCCGGCAGCTCATCGGTCTCCCCTTCGGCCCCAACGGCTGGCGTGGTGAGCCGCGGACGCTCGCCGCCCGGGAGGACGCCGAGCTGGAGTTCATCGACGCCGACGACGCCGGCCGGCTGCTGCTGCTGGTGTGGAACGTGGCGGGGCGCAGCGAGCTGGAGCTCCTGGACACCGCCACCGGCGGGCGCACCCCCATCTCGGGGCTGCCAGGGCTCGTGGCCGCCGACCCGGTGCTCTCCCGTGACGGCTCCAGCGTGGTGCTGGGCGTGCAGGGCCCGACGCGCCCGCGCGAGCTGTGGCACCTGGACACCACCACCCACGCCTGGACCCGGGTCACCTCCGCCCCGCCGCTGCCCCGGCGCCGGCTCGTCGTCCCGACCCTGGAGACCTTCGCCGGGCGCGACGGGCTGCCGCTGAGCGGCTGGCTCTACCGCGCACCCGGCCGGCTGAACGGCCCCGGCCCCGTCGTCATCCACCTGCACGGCGGGCCCGAGGACCAGGAGCGGCCCACCTTCGCGCCGCAGCACCAGGCGCTGGCCGCCGCGGGGCTGAGCGTCTTCGCGCCCAACATCCGTGGCTCGTCCGGGTTCGGCCGGGAGTTCGTGCACGCCGACGACCTGCACGGCCGGTACGACGCGTTCGCCGACGTCCTGGCCGCCGCCGACCACCTCGTCGAGGCCGGCATCGCCGAGCCCGGTCTGCTCGCCGTCACCGGCCGCTCCTACGGCGGCTACCTGACCCTCGCGTCCCTGGCCTTCTCGCCCGGGGTGTTCGCGGCGGGGGTGGACGTCTGCGGCATGTCGGACCTGGTCACCTTCTACCGCGACACCGAGCCGTGGATCGCCGCGGCCGCGATCACCAAGTACGGGCACCCCGAGCGCGACCGGGCCCTGCTCGAGGCCATCTCCCCGCTGGCCTCGGCGGCCGCGATCGACGCACCCCTGCTGGTGGTGCACGGCGAGCACGACACCAACGTGCCCGTCGGCGAGGCACACCAGATCGTCGCGGCGCTGCGCGCGCTCGGCCGGCCCGTGGCCTACCTGGAGCTGCCCGGCGAGGGGCACGTCTTCCGCCAGGCGACCGCCCGGAAGGAGATGGCCGCCGCGATCACCCGCTTCCTGCACGAGCGCCTGCAGCCGGCCTGACGCCGCACGGAGGCGCCACCGCGCGGGGCCGGCCCTCCGGTCAGACGCCGACGTGCGCCAGCGCCTGCAGCAGCAGCGCGCTCTGCCCGTTCGCCAGCTCCGCGAGCACGGTCGCCTCCCGCACCTCGTCGGGGGTGAACCAGGTCAGCTCGAGCGCGTCCTGCTGCGGCGAGCAGTCGCCCTCCACCGGCACGACGTAGGCCAGCGACACGGCGTGCTGCCGCGGGTCGTGGAACGGGGTCACCCCCGGCGTCGGGAAGTACTCGGCGACGGTGAACGGCTGCGGCGCGGGCGGGACGCGCGGCAGCGCCAGCGGGCCGAGGTCCTTCTCCAGGTGCCGCAGCAGCGCCGCGCGCACGCGCTCGTGGTACAGCACCCGCCCCGAGACCAGCGCCCGCTTGATCTGACCGTCCTCGCCGGCCCGCAGCAGCAGCCCGATCGAGGTCACCGTGCCCTGCTCGTCGACCCGCACCGGCACCACGTCGACGTACAGGATCGGCAGCCGCTCGCGCGCCGCGTCCATCTCCTCGCGGGCCAGCCAGCCCCCGCCTGCCGCCGTCGTCAGCTCGGTCATGGCACCTGTCTAGCCGACGCACCCGGCGCGCGGCACCCGCGCGGCCGGACCCGCGACGTGTCCCCGGTCACGGACGCCTCTTCCGCTCCCGCAGCCCGCGGGGTAGGCAGAACACCATGACCGCCGTCACCACGGGCACGACCACCCACCCGCTCGCCCGCCTGACCGCTGAGGAGATCACCGCCGCGACGGGGATCGTCCGCGCCGCGGGTCTCTGCGGCGAGTCGGCGAAGTTCGTCTACGTCGGCCTCGAGGAGCCGCACAAGGCCCAGGTGCTGGGCTGGCAGCCGGGCGACGCCGTCGAGCGCCTGGTCCGGGCACTGCTGCTGGACCGGGCCACCGGCGCCGGGCGCGACGTCACCGTCTCGCTCACCGCCGGCGCCGTCGTCCGGGACGTCGAGCTCGACGCGGTCGCCGACGGCCAGGTGCCGATCCTGGACGCCGAGTTCGAGAGGATCGAGCCGATCCTCGCCGCCGACGAGCGCTGGGTCGCGGCGATGGCGAAGCGCGGGCTCGACGTCGCCCAGGTGCGCTGCGTGCCCCTGTCGGCCGGCTCGTACTTCGCCGACGAGGAGGGGCACCGGATGATCCGCGTGCTCGGCTTCCACCAGGCCGACCCCGAGGACCTGCCGTGGGCGCACCCCGTGGACGGTGTCGTCGCGTTCGTCGACATCACCGCCGGCGTGGCGACGGCGGTGCAGGACCACTACGACCTGGCGGTGCCCGCCGAGCGCGCCGACCTCACCCCCGAGGTCCACCCCGCCCCGGTGCGCGACCTCAAGCCGATCGAGATCACCCAGCCCGAGGGGCCGAGCTTCACCGTGACCGACGACGAGGTCAGCTGGGCCGGCTGGCGGTTCCGCATCGGCTTCGACATGCGCGAGGGCCTGGTCCTCCACCAGGTCTCGATCGACGGGCGGTCGGTGGTCCACCGCGCGTCGATCGCGGAGATGGTCGTGCCCTACGCCGACCCCTCGCCGGTGCGGTTCTGGCAGAACTACTTCGACACCGGCGAATACCTCTTCGCCCGGTACACCAACTCCCTGGAGCTGGGCTGCGACTGCCTCGGCGAGATCCACTACCTCGACGCCACGATCTCCGACGAGGACGGCGCCCCGCGCACCATCCGCAACGCGATCTGCATGCACGAGGAGGACTACGGCGTCCTCTTCAAGCACACCGACCTCTTCAACGGGATGGCCGAGACCCGGCGGCAGCGGCGGCTGGTCGTCAGCTTCTTCACCACCATCGGCAACTACGACTACGGCTTCTACTGGTACCTCTACCTCGACGGCACCATCCAGCTGGAGAGCAAGGCCACCGGCGTCGTCTTCACCTCGGCCTACCGCGGCGAGGAGCACCCGTACGCCACCGAGATCGCACCCGGCCTGGGCGCGCCGTTCCACCAGCACCTGTTCTCCGCCCGCTTGGACATGGCCGTGGACGGCGTCGACAACACCGTCTACGAGGTCGACGCCGTCCGGCAGCCGGTGAGCGACGTCAACCCGTACGGCAACGCCTTCACCCGGCGCTCGACGCCGCTGACCTCCGAGGCGGGAGCCGCGCGGCCGGCCGACAGCACCGTCGGCCGGGTGTGGCACGTGGTCAACGAGTCGAAGCGCAACCGGCTCGGTCAGCCGGTGGCGTACGCCCTGCACCCCGAGGGCGGGCCGGTGCTGCTGGCCGACGAGAGCTCCTCGGTGCACGCCCGCGCCACCTTCGCCACGAAGCACCTGTGGGTGACGCGGTACGACCCCGCCGAGCGGTACGCGGCCGGTGACTTCGTCAACCAGCACCCGGGGTCGGCCGGGCTGCCGGCGTTCGTCGCCGACGACGCGCCGCTGACCGACACCGACGTGGTGCTGTGGCACACCTTCGGCCTGACCCACTTCCCGCGCCCGGAGGACTGGCCGGTCATGCCGGTCGACTACGCCGGCTTCACCCTCAAGCCGGTCGGCTTCTTCGACCGCAACCCCTCGCTGGGCGTGCCGCGTTCGGCGTCGGCGCACTGCGCACCGGAGGACGGCGGGCACTGCTCGTAGGCCTCGCGCGAGCACCCTGCGGTTCACCGGCCGTTCACGTACCGTTTCCCGTGACCGTCGTCACGGGGGGCGCCATGGCTCTGCTCCGCCGGCTCGGCTCCGCCGCCCGCCAGGCCACGCAGGTGGCCACCGGCGCGGCCGCGGTCGCCGCCCTGCCGGTGGTCGTGGGCGCCGGCCTCGTGGGCGGGACGACGCGGGCCGCGCGCGCCGGGGTCGCCGGCTCCCTGCACCTGGCGCACGCGGCCGCCGTCTCGGGCACCCGGGCGGTCGGCACCCTCGTCACCGGCGCCGACCCGCTGCCCAGCGGACACCTGCACGACCTCGTCGACGCCGCCCGCGGCCTGCTGGAGCCCCCGCCGGCCCGGCACACCCGGCGGGTCTGGCGCGACCGGGACCGGCTGCAGGTCGAGGTCGAGGACCCCGCCGACGGCGACACCCCCGCCGCCCGCGCGGCCCTGCGCCGCCACCTCGAACGGCTCGAGGGCGTGGAGTGGGCCACGGTCAACGACGTCGTCGGCCGGGTGCTCGTCGCCGTCGACGCCCGGCGGGTCGGCATCGAGGACGTCGTCGGCGTGGTCACCGAGATCGAGCAGGCCCGCGGCGGCACCGGCGTCTTCCCCCAGCGCCCCGACCACCCGGCCGACGTCGAACCGCTGCTGGCCGCCGTCCTCGCCGCCGCCGTCGACGTCGGTGCCTTCGGCTTCGCCACCGCCGCGAGGTACCTGCCGATCCCGGCCGTCCACCGGCACGCCACCCTCGTCATGGCGCTGCTGGACACCCAGGAGTGGCTCAAGCGCGCGCTGTCGGACCGGATCGGCCCGGTCGGCACCGACCTGGTCTTCGAGGGCACCGGCGCGCTGCTGCACTCGCTCACCCAGAGCCCGGTCGTGCCGGCGCTCAACGCCACCGCCGCGGTGCAGCGGGCCCTGGAGGTGCGCGCCCGCCGCCAGGTGTGGTGCCGCCGCGAGCGGGAGCTGTGCGGCCCCGAGCCGGACGACGACGCCGCGCCCGGCCCGCTGCCCGGCCCGCGCCCCGGCGCGCTGCCGCGGGGCCCGGTCGAGACCTACCGCGACCGGCTCGGCCCGACCGAGCTCGGCGCGGCGCTCGGCCTGCTCGCGCTCACCCGCAGCCCGGGCCGGTCGGCCGACCTGATCCGGGCGCTGACCCCGAGGGCGGCGGTGCAGGGGCGGGAGTCGTTCGCCGCGACGCTGGACCTGCTGCTCTGCCGGCAGGGCGTGCTCCCCCTCGACGGCTCGGTCTACCGGCGGCTGGACCGGGTGAGCGCGGTCGTCGTCGACGCCGCGGCGCTGTGCACCGGCCCGCCGGTGGTCGTCGAGGCGGTCGCGGAGGCCGACGGGTGGGACGACGCCGCCGTCTGGTCGGCCGCGACCCGCCTGCTCACCGGCGACGGCGAGGACCGGCTGCGGCTGGGGCCGGTGCGCCGCAGCCACGACGCCCCGGGCGGCGAGGTGCGCTCGCTGCTGGAGGGGCGCCGCCGGGTCGGCAGCGTCACCGTCGCCCCCGAGCTCGACCCGCACGCCGAGGCGCTGCTCACCACCGTCGCCGACGCGGGTCTGCGGCTGGTGCTCACCCGGCACGCCGGCGCCCGCGACGTCACCGGCCTCGCCGACGACGTGACCGACCCGGGGAGTCCGCTCGCGGAGGCCGTGCGGGGGCTGCAGGCCGACGGGCACGGCGTCCTGCTCGTCTCGGCCGGCGACGGACCCGCGCTGATGGCCGCCGACGTCGCCGTGGCGCCGGTCCGGCCGGGCCGTGCGCCGGTCTGGGGCGCCGACCTGGTCACCGACCCCGGGCTCGCCGACGCCTGCCGCGTCGTCGCCGCCGTCCCCGACGCGAAGGCGGTCAGCCGCCGGGCCGCCGGGGCGGCGCTGACCGGCAACGTCCTCGGTGGGCTGCTCGCCGCCGTCGGCAGCCCGCGCACCGGCCAGGCCCGGGCGACCACGCCGGGCAAGTGGGCGACCGCGGGCACGATGGCCGCCGGCACCCGCGCCGCGGTGCGCGCCGCCCGCCGCCCGGTACCGGCCCCGACCGCGCACACCCCCTGGCACGCGCTCGACCCCGACGACGTCCTGCGC
>NZ_SSXB01000041.1:0-32937 GCF_021698995.1 Blastococcus sp. KM273129
ACGACCAGGCCCGCCTGCTGCTGGATCTGCCCGACCCGCCGACGGCGGTCTTCGCCGGCAGCGACGAGCAGGCCTTCGGCGTCCTGGAGGCGGCCCGCCCCCTCGCCGAGCGCGTCCGCCACCTCATGGCGCAGATGACGCTCGAGGAGAAGGTCGCCCAGCTCTACGGCGTCTGGACGGCGATCGGGGAGGGCGAGGACGTCGCGCCCAACCAGCACGAGTTCAGCGAGCCGCTCCCGCCGTGGGAGGAGCTGACCAAGCCGGGTCTGGGGCAGCTCACCCGCGTGTTCGGCACCGCCCCCGTCGAGCCGCTCACCGCGGCGCGGGTGCTCGCCCAGACGCAGCGCGACCTGGTCGCCAACTCCCGGCTCGGCATCCCCGCGATCGCCCACGAGGAGTGCCTGGCCGGGTTCACCGCCTGGCAGGCCACGGTCTTCCCCGTCCCGCTCGCCTGGGGCGCCTCGTTCGACCCCGCTGTGGTGGAGCGGATGGCCGCCGCCATCGGGGGGCAGCTGCGCTCGGTCGGGGTGCACCAGGGCCTCTCCCCCGTCCTCGACGTCAGCTTCGACGCGCGCTGGGGGCGCACCGAGGAGACCATCGGCGAGGACCCCTACCTGGTCGCCGTCCTGGGCAGCGCCTACACCCGCGGGCTGGAGGGCGCCGGCGTCGTCGCGACGCTCAAGCACTTCGCCGGGTACTCGGCCTCCGGGGCCGGCCGCAACCACGCCCCGGTGCACCTGGGGCCCCGCGAGTTCGCCGACGTCGTGCTGCCGCCCTTCGAGACGGCGCTGCGGGAGGGCCGCGCCCGCTCGGTCATGCACTCCTACGCGGCCGTCGACGGCGTGCCCCCGGCTGCCGACGACACGCTGCTCACCGGCCTGCTCCGGGACACGCTCGGCTTCGACGGCGTGGTCGTCGCCGACTACTTCGGCATCTCCTTCCTCCAGTCCACGCAGGGCGTCGCGGGCTCCCCGGGCGAGGCCGCGGCGCTGGCGCTGGCCGCCGGCGTCGACGTGGAGCTGCCCACGGTGCGCTGCTACGGCGAGCCGCTGCTGGAGCTCGTCCGCACCGGGGCGGTGCCCGAGGCGCTGGTCGACCGGGCGGTGGAGCGGGTGCTCCGGCAGAAGGGCGAGCTGGGGCTGCTCGACGCCGGGTGGGACCCCGAGCCGCCCGCGCTGCGCGACGGCGGCCTGGACCTCGACCCCCCGGAGCTGCGCGCGCTGGCCCGCACCATGGCCGAGCGGTCGGTGGTGCTGCTCGACAACAGCGGTGTGCTCCCGCTGCGCGCACCGTCGTCGCTGGCGGTCGTCGGCCCGTGCGCCGACGAGGTCCTCTCGCTGATGGGCTGCTACGCCTTCCCTAACCACGTCGGCGTGCAGCACCCCGACGTCCCCCTCGGCATCGAGCTGCCCACCCTGCTGGAGGCGGTGCGCGGCGAGTTCCCCGGCGCCACGGTCACCACCGCGCAGGGCTGCCCGGTGCAGGAGCCCGACCGGAGCGGGATCGCCGACGCGGTCGCCACGGCCTCGGCCGCGGAGGTCTGCATCGCCGTCGTCGGGGACGTCTCGGGGCTGTTCGGCCGCGGCACCTCCGGCGAGGGGTGCGACGCCGACGACCTGCGGCTGCCCGGTGCGCAGGCGGAGCTGCTCGACGCCCTGCTGTCGACCGGCACCCCCGTGGTGGTCGTCGTGCTGAGCGGCCGCCCGTACGCGCTGGGCGAGGTCGCCGGCCGCGCCGCCGCCGTGGTGCAGGCGTTCTTCCCGGGCGAGGAGGGCTCCGGCGCGGTCACCGGCGTGCTCTCCGGCCGGGTCAACCCGTCGGGCAAGCTGCCCGTGCAGGTGGCCCGCACCCCCGGCGGATCCCCCGCCACCTACCTCGGCCCGGCCCTCGGCCGCGCCGGCGGCATCAGCTCGGCCGACCCCACGCCGCTGTTCCCCTTCGGCTTCGGGCTCTCCTACACCACCTTCGCCCTCGACGACGTCCGGCTCGACGGTGCCCGCGTCGGTGAGACGCCGGCCGAGGTCCCGACGGACGGGTCGGTCGAGCTCTCGTGCACGATGACCAACACCGGTGACCGCGACGGCGCCGAGGTGGTGCAGCTGTACCTGTCCGACCCGGTGGCCAGCGTGGTGCAGCCGGTCCGCCGGCTGATCGGGTTCGCGCGCGTCGAGCTCGCCGCCGGGGAGACGGCCCGGGTCTCCTTCCAGGTGCACGCCGACCGTGCCGCCTTCACCGGCCGCGACCTGCGCCGCGTCGTCGAGCCGGGCGAGCTGGTGCTCTCGGTCGGCACCTCCAGCGAGGACCTGCCCCTGCGCGTCCCGGTGCGGCTGACCGGGCCGGAGCGGGAGGCCGGCCCCGACCGCGTCCTCACCACCCCCGTGCGGGTCGAGCCCGTCCGCTGAGCGGCGGTCCGGTCAGCGCGCGCCCCGCAACCGGGCGCGCGCCGACCGGACCAGGGCCCCGGCCACGCGGTCCAGCGGCGCGGAGTGCAGCCGCCACTGCTGCCAGTGCAGCGCCACGTCGACGGCACCGCCCGGGTCGAACGACCGGACGGCACCGGCCGTGCCCGCCTCGAGCTGGAGCTCCGGCAGCATGCCCCACCCGAAGCCCAGCGCCACCGCGGTGAGGAAGTCGGCCGACGAGGGCACGTGGTGCACCGGCAGGTCCGCCGTCGAGGGCAGGTGCCGGCGCAGGTAGGCGTGCTGCAGGTCGTCGCTGCGGTCGAAGACGACCAAAGGCGCCCGCGCGAGGGCCGCGGGGTCGGGCCCGTCCGGGAGCCATCGGTCGAGGAAGCCCGGCGCCGCGCACGGGAGGTAGCGCATGGTGCCCAGCGGGGTCACCCGGCACCCGGCCACCGGCTCGGCGTCGGAGGTGACCGCCCCCATGACGGTGCCGTCGCGCAGCAGCGCGCTGGTCCGGCTCTGGTCCGCGCTGTGCAGGTCCATGCGCAGCTCACCGGCCAGCGGGGCCAGCGCCGGCAACGCCCAGGTGGCCATCGAGTCGGCGTTCAGCGCGAGCGGGACCACCGGCGCCCCGGCGCCGGCGGGGTCGAGGGTCCGCCCGGTGTCCGCCACCAGGAGGCCCACCTGGCGCGCCAGGCGCAGCACCGGCTCGCCGGCGGCCGTCACCGTCGCCGGCCGCCCGCGCCGCACCAGCACCCGGCCGGCGGCCTCCTCCAGGGCCCGCAGCCGCTGGGAGACCGCCGACGGGGTCACGTGCAGCCGCCGTGCCGCCGCCTCCAATGTCCCCTCGTCGACCACCGCGACCAGGGTGCGCAACTGCGCCAGGTCCACGTCCATGGACAGCGATGCTAATGATGGGCAAGGAAGATGAGCTGGACTGCTGCCCGCGTCCTCCCTAGCGTGGCTGCACGTGACGACAGGACTGCTGGCCGCGGTGGCCGGGCTGGGGCTGGGCCTCTCGCTGATCGTGGCCATCGGCGCGCAGAACGCCTTCGTGCTGCGCCAGGGTCTGCGGGTCGAGCACGTGCCGGCGGTCGTCGCGGTCTGCGCGGTCTCCGACGCCGTGCTCATCCTCGCCGGGGTCGCGGGCAACTCCTGGCTGAGCGCCCGCCTCCCCGACGCGATCACCGTCGTCCGGCTCGGCGGGGCCGCCTTCCTGCTCGGCTACGCCGTGCTGGCGGCCCGCCGCGCGCTGCGCCCCTCCTCGATCGCGGTCGACACCGGCGGCCGCGGCACCGGCCTGGCCGCCACCGTCGTCACCTGCCTGGCGCTCACCTGGCTGAACCCGCACGTGTACCTGGACACGGTGCTGCTGCTCGGCTCGGTGGCCGACAGCCACGGCGACCGGCGCTGGTGGTTCGCCGGGGGCGCCGTGGTCGGCAGCCTCGTCTGGTTCGGTGCGCTGGGCTACGGCGCGCGGCTGCTCCGCCCGCTGTTCGCCCGGCCGGCGGCCTGGCGGGTCCTGGACGCCGGCATCGCCGTCGTCATGGCCGCCCTCGGCCTGGGGCTGCTCTCCTCGGCGCTCTGAGCGGTCAGAGCCCGACGAGCTCCTCCAGCGCACCGACCTCCTGGCGGGACAGCTTCCGGATCGATCCGCTGCGCATGCGCTGCAGCTGCACGGGGCCGACGGCGGTGCGGGTCAGCCGCGAGACGGGCAGCCCGACGTGCGCGAGGAGGCGGCGGACGATGTGCTTGCGCCCCTCGTGCAGCACCACCTCGACCACGGACTGGCCGGCGTGGGTGTCGACGACCGTGAAGGAGTCGACCTTCACCGGGCCGTCCTCGAGCTCCACCCCGGCGCGCAGCCGGCGGTGCAGGTCCCGCGGCACCGATCCCGAGACCTGCGCCAGGTAGGTCTTGCGCACGCCGTAGGAGGGGTGCGCAAGCCGGTGGGCCAGCTCGCCGTCGTTGGTGACCAGCAGCAGGCCCTCGGTGTCCTGGTCGAGGCGGCCGACGTGCACCAGCCCGGGCGCCAGGTCGCCCACCATGTCGCCGATGGTCGGACGGTTGCGGTCGTCGCTCATCGCGGTGATGACGCCGGCGGGCTTGTTGATCGCGTAGGTGACGCGGTCGTCGCGGATCTCCAGCCGGGCGCCGTCCACCGCGATCTTGTCCTGCAGCGGGTCGACCCGCATGCCCTGCACCCGCACCTGCTCACCGTTCACGCTGATCCGGCCGGCGTCGATCATCTCCTCGACGACCCGGCGGGACGCGACACCGGCCCGGGCCAGGACCTTCTGCAGCCGCTCCCCCTGCCGCTCCTCGCCGGCGCCGGTGGCCGGCCGGTCGCCCGGGTGCGCCGGGGCGAGCTCCATGTCCTCCGACCAGCCCTCGCCGGCCGCGGTGGTGCTCTCGTCGTTCGGGGTCGGCGTGTTCATCGCCGACCAGTGTCCCATCTCCCGCTGCCGGGTCCCGCCCGCCCGCACGGCCTCCGCCGCCCACCGCAGGCGTGGCCCCTCTGCAGGGTCCCGCCGCGAGCGTGCGAGCGGTGCGGGGCAGAGGAGTCCGCCCTCAGGCGTCGGGGTGCTCCTCGAGGAAGGTCGCGGTCTCCGGCAGCAGCGGCGCGAGCTCGGGCAGGTCGGCGAGGCTGGCCAGCCCGAGCCGCTCCAGGAACAGCGGGGTGGTCGCGTACAGCCCGCCGCCGCTGTCGGGGTCGCTGCCCACCTCCCGCACCAGCCCGCGCGCGAGGAGCGTCCGCATCACCCCGTCGACGCCGACCCCGCGGATCGCCGACACCCGCGCCCGCGTCACCGGCTGCCGGTAGGCGATGACGGCGAGGGTCTCCAGCGCGGCCTGGGTGAGCCGGCTGCGCTGCCCCTCGCCGAGGTACCGCTCGACGGCGCCGGCGTGCTCCTCGCGCGTGTAGAGCCGCCACGCCTCGCCCACCCGGCGCAGCGTGATCCCCGCGGAGCGCTCGTCGTAGGCCGCGGCCAGGTCGGCCAGCCCCCGCCGCACCTGCTCGGGCGGGCAGCGCAGCGCGGCGGCCAGCGTCTCCTCGTCGACCGGGTCGTCGACGACGAAGAGCAGCGCCTCCAGGCCGCCGCGCAGCTCGTCCGGGTCCAGCAGCTCCGCGGGCTCGGGCTCGGGTTCCGGCTCCGGCTCGGCGGCCGGTCGCGGCGCGGGCGCCGTGACGGCGGCGAGGTCCTCGACCGGCACCGCCGGCACCGCTTGCTCCTCCACCGGCCGCTCCGCGACCCGGGCGGCGAGCTCCGCCGCGACGGCGTCCCAGGCGGCCGGATCGGCGTCCCCGCGCTCGGCCGCCTGCTCCCGGGTGGCGGCCAGCTCGGCGGCCAGCGCCTCCCAGGAGAAGGGGGCGGGTTCCTGCCCGGCTCGGTCGTCGGTCACCGGTACTCCTCGTCGGCGTCGGGGGCCGGGGCACCGGCCGGGTCGGGGACGGACTCGCCGGTCCACCGCACGTGCAGCTCGCCCAGCGGCGTCAGCTGCTCGAAGACGACGCGCTGCTGGCGGTACAGCTCGAGCAGCGCGAGGAAGCGGGCCACCACCTCCAGGGTGTGCGCGCAGTCGGCGGTGAGCGCCCGGAAGCTCGCCGCCCCCGACCGCACCAGGTGGTTGCGCACCAGGAGCAGCTGCTCGGAGACGCTGACCGGCGGCGCGTGCAGGTGGGCCACGCTGACCGTCTCCGGTGCCTTCGGCGCCAGGGCCCGCGCGGCGAGGGCGGCGAACTGCTGCGGCGTGACGCCGAGCAGCACCTCGGGCACGAGCTCCGCGAAACGCGGCTCCAGCGCCGCCTCGCGCGCGAACCGGCGGACGGCGCCGGCCTCCCGCTCGCGCAGGAAGGCCGCGGCCTGCTTGTAGGCCTTGTACTGCAGCAGCCGGGCGAACAGCAGGTCGCGCGCCTCGAGCAGCTCCAGGTCGTCCTCGTCGTCGACCTCCGCCGCCGGCAGCAGCCGGGCCGCCTTGAGGTCCAGCAGCGTGGAGGCGACCACGAGGAACTCGCTGGCCTGGTCGAGGTCCAGCTCGTCGCCGAGCGCGCGCAGGTGGGCGATGAACTCGTCGGTCACCTGCGACAGGGCGATCTCGGTGACGTCGAGCTTGTGCTTGCCGATCAGCTGCAGCAGCAGGTCGAACGGGCCCTCGAAGTTGGTCAGCCGGACGGTGAAACGCGCAGGCGCGGCCCCGCCGGCCTGGTCCGCCGGCGGAACCGCGCCCGTGCTCCCGCTCACGGGCTCCGAGCGTATGCGGCCCTCGTGCAGGGCCCCGCCACGAGCTCGCGAGTGGTGGGGGGCACGAGAGCCCTTCAGCCCTGCAGCCGGCGGACCAGGACCGCGTCCTCGCCGCGCTCGGCCAGGTCGGCCAGCAGCACCGACACCGCCTCGCGGACGATCCGTCCCCGGTCGGCGGCCACCCCGTGGTGCGCGCGCAGCGTCAGCCGCGCGGACTCCAGGGCCAGCAGCTCCTCGGCGGAGATGTAGACGGTGATCTTCTCGTCGTGCTTGGTCCGCTCGGTGCGCCGGGCGGGCTTGCCCCGCGTGGCGACCCGGGGCTGCAGCACCGGGGCCGGGGCGGGCTCGGCGGGGACGGCCCGGAACGCGGCGAGGTCGTCGTCGGCCGGCTGGGCGCCGCCCGGCACGAGGGTGAGCGAGGCGGCCGCCTCGGCGGGCGACTCCCCCACCCGGCGGGCCGCGCTGCGCAGCGCCGGCGAGCTCGCCGGCGTCGGCAGGCTGGGCAGCTCGGTGACCTCGGGCACGGACGTGGTGTCGGTGCGGCGGAACAGCTCCGAGGCACCGGGCAGGACAGGACGCCGGGTCACAGTGCCAGCACCTCCTTGGCGAGGTCGCGGTACGCCGAGGCGCCCGACGACGTGGGCGCCCACGTGGTGATCGGCTGCCCGGCGACGGTGGTCTCCGGGAACCGCACGGTGCGCTGGATGACGGTCTGGAACACGGTGTCGCCGAACGCCTCGACGACCCGGCTGAACACCTCCCGGCAGTGCACGGTCCGGGAGTCGTACATGGTGGCGAGGATGCCGTTGATCTCCAGCGACGGGTTGAGCCGCTCCTTGACCTTGTCGATCGTGTCGACCAGCAGGGCCACCCCGCGCAGCGAGAAGAACTCGCACTCCAGCGGGATCACGACGCCCTGCGCGGCGGTGAGCGCGTTGACCGTCAGCAGGCCGAGCGAGGGCTGGCAGTCGATGAGGACGTAGTCGTACTCCTCGACGACGTCGGCGAGCACCCGCAGCAGCGTCTGCTCCCGCGCCACCTCGCTGACCAGCTGCACCTCGGCGGCGGAGAGGTCGATGTTGCTGGGCACCAGGTCCAGACCCGGGATGTCGGTGTGCACCCGCACGTCCCGCAGGCTGGTCCGCCGCTCCATGAGGGCGTTGTAGATCGTCCGGTCCAGGGTCTGGGCCGGGATGCCGAGGCCCACCGACAGCGCGCCCTGCGGGTCCAGGTCGATCAGCAGCACCTTGCGCCCGAACTCCACCAGCGCGGCGCCCAGGTTGATCGTCGACGTCGTCTTGCCGACGCCGCCCTTCTGGTTGCACATCGCGATGACGCGGGCCGGGCCGTGCTGCGTCAGCGGCTTGGGGTCCGGCAGCTTGCGCTGTCGCGCGCGGGCCGGGTCCTGCCGCAGCGCGGCCGCCCCCATCTCGGGGTCGGAGTCGTGCGGGCGCGCGACGGCAGAGGCCGCGTCCGCTCGGATCGCCATGGGTTGTCGCCTCCAGCTCGGTGCCCGACCGGACGTTCCGGGTGCGGCCAGCCGTCCTGTCCGCTCGGGTGACGAGGACGCTAGGGAGCGGGAGGAAGCTTCCCAAGGCGGCGCGCCGTCGACGTGTCGACATGGCGACGAATGCCAACCAGTGTGACTGCTCAAGTCGAGCTGGTGACAGATGTTGCCATAGTCATCCCGGTCCGGATGTCAGGTCAGCGCCCGGGGGTGGCTGGTGGCGTAGACCTCGCGGAGCCGGTCGACGGTGACCAGCGTGTAGACCTGCGTCGTCGTCACCGAGGCGTGGCCGAGCAGTTCCTGCACGACGCGGACGTCGGCGCCGCCGTCGAGGAGGTGGGTCGCGAAGCAGTGCCGCAGCGTGTGCGGCGAGACCTCCCCGGTCAGCCCGGCGCGCTCGGCCGCCGTCCGCAGGATCGACCACGCGCTCTGCCGGGACAGCGGCCCGCCGCGCACGTTGAGGAACAGCGCGCCGCCGCGGACGCCCGGACGGCCGTTCGCGGCCAGGGCGGGCCGCGCGCGCACCAGGTACTCCTCGACGGCGCGCAGGGCGTAGCTGCCGACCGGGACCACGCGCTCCTTGCCGCCCTTGCCGGCCAGCCGCACCGTGCTCTGCCCGCGGTCGAGGTCGTCGACGGCCAGCCCGACCGCCTCGGAGATGCGCGCCCCCGTCCCGTACAGCACCTCCAGCAGCGCCCGGTCGCGCAGCCCGCGCGGCCCCTCCAGCGAGCCGGCCGCCTCGATCAGCGCGACCACCGACTCGACCGGCACCGCCTTGGGCAGCCGGCGGGCCGGGGTGGGCGGCCGCACCTCGTGGGCGACGTCGTCGGGCACCAGCCCGTCGAGCAGCGCGAACCGGTGCAGCCCGCGGACCGCGACCACCGCGCGGGCCGCCGAGGTCGCCGACAGCGGCGGGTGGTCGTCGTCGCCGCGGCGCAGCGCGGCGAGGAAGCCGGCGACGTCGGAATCCGCCACCTCCCGGAGGCCGCGGACCCCCGCCGCCGCCAGGTACTCGGTGTAGCGGCGGAGGTCCCGGCGGTAGGACGCGATGGTGTTGGCCGCCAGCCCCCGTTCCACGGTGAGGTGGTCCAGGTAGCCGGTGACGACCCGGTCGACCTCGGGTCCGGCGGACAGCGCGCTGCTCAGAACGGCACCTCCTGGAGCGGGACGGCGGCCAGGCCGTGGGCTTCGGCGACCTCGGGGAGCACCACGCCGCCCGCGGCGACGTTGACCCCGTGGGCGAGCGCCGGGTCGCGGTGGACGGCAGCGGCCGTGCCCTCGGCGGCCAGCGCCATGACGTAGGGCAGCGTGACGTTGGTGAGCGCGTGCGTGGAGGTGTTGGGCACCGCGCCCGGCATGTTGGCCACGCAGTAGAACACCGAGTCGTGCACCCGGAAGGTCGGGTCGTCGTGCGTGGTGGGCCGGGTGTCCTCGAAGCAGCCGCCCTGGTCGACGGCGATGTCCACCAGCACCGAGCCGGGCTTCATCCGCGCCACCAGCTCGTTGCCGACCAGCACGGGCGCCTTGGCCCCCGCGACCAGCACGGCACCGATCACCAGGTCGGCGTCGAGGACGGCACGCTCCACCTCGTAGGCGTTGGAGGCGACGGTCTGCAGGTGCCCCTGGTAGATCCGGTCGGCGGCCCGCAGCTTGTCGATGTCGCGGTCCATGACGACGACCTCGGCCTGCATGCCCAGGGCGATCGCCGCCGCGTTCATGCCCGAGACGCCGGCGCCGATCACCACCACCTTGGCGGCGTAGACCCCCGACACCCCGCCGAGCAGCACCCCGCGGCCGCCGTGCGCCCGCTCCAGGCAGTGCGCGCCCACCTGCGGCGCCATCCGGCCGGCCACCTCGGACATGGGCGCCAGCAGGGGCAGCGTGCCGTCGGCCTTCTGCACGGTCTCGTAGGCGATCGCCGTCGTCCCCGAGGCGACCAGCGCCTCGGTGCACTCCCTGGACGCCGCCAGGTGCAGGTAGGTGAACAGCGTCTGACCGGCGCGCAGGCGGCCGTACTCCTCGGCGATCGGCTCCTTGACCTTGAGCAGCAGGTCCGCGTCGGCCCACACGTCGTCGGCGTCGGCCACGATGCGGGCGCCGGCCGCGGTGAAGTCGGCGTCGGGGATGGAGGACCCCTCCCCCGCCCCCCGCTCCACCAGCACCTCGTGCCCGGCGCGTGTCAGCTCCGTGACACCGGCCGGCGTCAGCGCCACCCGGTACTCGCGGTTCTTGACCTCTCGGGGAACTCCGACCCGCATCGCTGGCTCTCCTGGTCCCGGCGGCCGCTCCCGAGGGTGACGGGCCGGCCCACCACGTCGTGGGCCGCCCGGTCGGGGCGGGCCTCGCCGCGGAGTGTAGGCACGCCGACCCGCCCCGTCCCGGTCAGAAGCCGTTCCGTGATCGTCCCGGCCCCACCTCGCGGCCGGCGCCGGGCTGCCGTGGCCGGCCGGCTGCCCCACGATGACGGGGCCACCCACCCCTCGAGGAGGACACCTCCCCATGCGCCTGTACGCCGAGCACCCCGCCCTGCGGGCGCGCCAGCTCGCCGCCGACCTCGGCTTCCTGGTGTGGGCGGTGGTGTGGGTGCTGGTGGCCCGGGCCGCGCACGGCGCCGTCCTGCTGCTGGCCGGTCCCGGGCGCGCGGTCGAGGACCTCGGGCGGTCGGTCGCCGGCTCGATGGACTCCGCCGCGGCGGCCGCGGCGGGCGTCCCGCTGGTCGGCGAGGAGCTCGCCGCGCCGTTCGACGCCCTCTCCGGTGCGGGCGGTTCGGTGGGCGGCGCCGGGCAGTCCGCGCAGGACGCGGTGGGCACGCTGGCGACGGTCGTCGTCGTCCTGGTGCTGCTGCCGGTGGGGTGGCTGCTGCTGCGCTGGCTGCCCTGGCGGCTGCGCTCCGCCCGTGACGCCGGCGCGGCGCGGCGGCTCGCCGGCAGCGCCGCCGGCCTGGAGGTGCTCGCCGTCCGCGCCGCCGCCACCGCGCGGCTGGACCAGCTCGCCGGGCTGCCGGGCGGCACCGGTGCGGCGTGGTGGGCCGGCGACCCCGCCGCCACCGAGCGGCTCGCCCGGCTGGAGCTCCGCCGCCTCGGCCTGCGCCCGCCCACGTGACCGGCCGGGCCGGCCACCCGTCAGGGCCCCCCGCAGAGCGTGCCGAGCGTGGGGGAAGGGTGGTCCTCTCTCAGCCGGCGTCGACCGGACGCAGCTCGGGGCCGGCCGCCCGCACCTGGGCGGCGGCCAGCAACCCGACGACCGCGGCGACGTTGCGGATGCCGCCGTCGAAGACCCGCTGCACGGCGTCGGCCAGCGGCACCCGCTCCACGGTCATGTCCAGCTCCTCGTGCTCCACGGTGAAGCCCTCGGGCCGGTCGACGTCGGTGAGCCCCTCGGCCAGGTAGACCAGCACCTGCTCGTCGCAGAAGCCGGGTGAGCTGTAGTGCGTGGTGAGCAGCGACCAGCGGGCCGCGGAGAGCCGCACCTCCTCGGCGAGCTCGCGCTGGGCGGTCTCCAGCGGCGGCTCGCCGTCGGCGTCCCGCAGCCCGGCCGGCAGCTCCCACAGGTAGCCGCCGACCGGGTGCCGGTACTGCCGCAGGAGGACGACCTCGTCGGCGTCGGTGAGGGCCACGACCGCCACCGCCCCCGGGTGGTGGACGACCTCGCGGACGCTGTCCCCGCCGCCCGGCATCGCCACGGTGTCCTTCACCAGGCTGATGACCCGGCCCTCGTACACCGGCTCCGAGGAGAGGACGCGGTACTCGTGGGGGTCCGGCTGCCCCGTCCCCATCAGATGCCGACCTTCTCCGCCTCGTCGACCGGCACCGGCAGCCGCGCGGACTCCTGGTAGTCGACGGCGGCCTGCACGAACGCGGCGAACAGCGGGTGCGGCCGGGTCGGGCGGCTCTTGAGCTCCGGGTGGGCCTGGGTGCCGACGAAGAACGGGTGCGCCTCGCGGGGCAGCTCGGCGAACTCCACCAGCAGCCCGTCGGGCGAGGTGCCGGAGAACACCAGGCCGGCCTCGCTGAGCCGGTCGCGGTAGGCGTTGGCCACCTCGTAGCGGTGCCGGTGCCGCTCGGTGATCTCGGTGGACCCGTAGGCGGCGGCCACCACCGAGCCGTGCTGCAGCGCCGCGGGGTAGCTGCCCAGGCGCATGGTGCCGCCCATGTCGCCGCGGCCGGCGACGACGTCGAGCTGGGTGGCCATGGTCGAGATGACCGGGTCGGGCGTCTCCGGGTCGAACTCGGCGGAGTTCGCGTGCTCCAGGCCGGCGACGGTGCGGGCGTACTCGATCACCATGCACTGCAGCCCCAGGCACAGCCCCAGGGTCGGGATGCCGTTGGTGCGGGTGTACCGGATCGCGCCGAGCTTGCCCTCGATGCCGCGCACGCCGAAGCCGCCGGGGATGCAGACGCCGTCGACGCCGGCCAGCGCCTTCTCCGCGCCCTCGGGCGTCTCGCAGTCGTCCGAGGGCACCCAGCGGATCTGCACCCGGCTGCGGTGGGCGAAGCCGCCCGCCCGCAGCGCCTCGGTGACCGACAGGTAGGCGTCGGGCAGGTCGATGTACTTGCCGACGAGGGCGATCGTGACGGTCTGCTTCGGCGCGTGGACCCGGTCGAGGAGGTCGCCCCACACCGTCCAGTCCACGTCGCGGAAGGGCAGGCCCAGCCGGCGGACGACGTAGGCGTCCAGGCCCTCGCGGTGCAGCACCTTCGGGATGTCGTAGATCGACGGCGCATCGGGGCAGGAGATGACCCCTTCGGCGTCGGTGTCGCACATCAGGCTGATCTTGCGCTTGAGGCCCTCGCTGATCTCCCGGTCGGAGCGGCAGACCAGGGCGTCGGGCTGGATGCCGATGCTGCGCAGCGCGGCCACCGAGTGCTGCGTCGGCTTGGTCTTCAGCTCGCCGGACGGCGCGATGTAGGGCACGAGGGAGATGTGCAGGAAGAAGCAGTTGTCCCGGCCGATCTCGTGCCGCACCTGGCGGGCGGCCTCGAGGAAGGGCAGCGACTCGATGTCGCCGACGGTGCCGCCGATCTCGGTGATGACGACGTCGACGCGCTCGGCGCTGTCCGCCCCGGCGAGGATCCGCGCCTTGATCTCGTTGGTGATGTGCGGGATGACCTGCACGGTGTCGCCGAGGTACTCCCCGCGCCGCTCCTTGGCGATGACGTCGGAGTAGACCTGGCCGGTGGTCACGTTCGCCCGGCCGGAGAGGTCGGTGTCGAGGAAGCGCTCGTAGTGACCGATGTCCAGGTCGGTCTCCGCGCCGTCCTCGGTGACGAACACCTCGCCGTGCTGGAACGGGTTCATCGTGCCCGGGTCCACGTTGAGGTACGGGTCGAGCTTCTGCATCGTGACGCGGAGGCCACGGCTGGCCAGCAGCGTGCCGAGCGAACTGGCGGTCAGGCCCTTCCCGAGCGAGGAGACGACCCCGCCGGTGACGAAGACGAACTTCGTCGGCTGGTTGTTGTGGAGCAGGAGGCTGCCACCCGAGTGATCACGTGTTCCCGACGGTCGATCCACGGGAGACGACCGTAACACGGTCGGGGCCCGCCGCCCGGCCGGAGTGCGGAGCGCCACCCACGGACTCCCCCGGCCCGGTGGGACCGGGCTCCGGGCCGGCGGCCAGCCACACCAGCAGCGGCACCAGCAGGGCGGCCGCGGTCGCCGGCAGGGCGACGCCGGAGTCGTTGACCAGCGCCCCGATCGTCAGGCTCAGCGCGACCGCCAGGAGCGCGGCGCGCAGCACGGCGGCGTCCGCGAGCGGCAGGCCGGCCGGGCCCCGCGGTGCGCGCCCCGGGCCGGGCGGCACGCTGCGCAGCGGGCCGCCGGGCCGCAGCAGCCAGACGGCGGCGACGAGCGCGACCGGCAGCATCCAGGCCAGCGGGCTGCCCAGGAGGATGCCGATGTTGGCCTGCGCCTTCCGGCTGATGACGGTCCACGCCTCGCCGGTGAGCACCTGCTCGACGAACCTGCCCAGGTGGGTGCGGTCGGTGGGGGCGCGCAGCCAGTCCAGCACCGCGACCGAGCTGACGGCGACCACCGCCGCGGCGAGGATCGCGCCGAGCCGGACGGCGGTGACCCGCACGCGCGCGAGCAGCATCGCCAGCAGCAGGAAGCCCGGGAGCGCGGCCAGGACGCCCCCGAAGTCGCGGCCCAGCGGCGGGGCGCCGATGACGGCGACGGTGAGCAGCCCGGCGGCCAGCACGACGGCGGCCGTGCGGCGGCGCGCCCGCCCCTCCGGCGACCGGCGGCCGACGGCGGCGGCCACCGCTGCGGTGACGGTCAGGGCGCTCACCGACAGCAGCCCGAAGGTGAGGTTGCCGTAGCCGGTGAACCGCCCGGCGACGACCGCGTCGTAGCCCAGCGGCCCGTTCAGCTCCAGCGGCGAGCCGCTGAGCACGTCGCCGACGAGGGTGAGCAGGGTGATCGCGAGCACCGCCAGCGCGGGGCCGAGCCGGCGCCGGCGCCAGGGGCCGAGGGCGGCGACCGCCAGCACGGCCACATCGGCGACGACCACCGCGGTGAGCAGCGCGGCCAGCGGCGCGTCGGCCCGCTCCCAGGGGACCGCGCCCGCCAGGTAGGTGGCCACGGGCAGCCCGGCGGCGGCCAGGCAGAGCAGGCGCAGCGCCCGCCGCGCAGGCGGCCAGGTGCCCGGCCGGGCGCCGCGGCGGCCGCTGCCGACCACCAGCACGCCCAGCCCGACGACGGTCGCCCCGACGACGACGAAGGTCCAGAAGAAGACGCCGGTGTTGCGGTGGTGGGTGGTGGCGGCGACGTTGACCAGCTCGAGCTCGTCCACCGCCTGCGCCAGCGGCGGCCGCTCCCCCGTGCTCCGCCACGGCTGGCCGTTCATCGACGCCGGCGGGTCCAGGCCCAGGGCGCGCAGCACCGTCGGGGCGACGTCGATGAGCTGCACGAAGGGCACCCGGCCCGTGCTCGCCGAGGTCAGCCAGCCGACGTCGAACCCCGGACCCGCGGCCATGCCGACGTGCAGCTGCGGCCGGCCGTCGTTGACCTCCGAGATGCCGGCCAGCAGCAGGAGGGTCTCCCCGGGGAGCGTGTCCAGGGCGGCCCGCAGGCGGCCCAGCACGTCGTCGATCCGGGTGAGCGCGGCGGCACGGGGTTGCGGCCGGGTGCCGTCGTCGGTGGGCTCGGCGCCGGGGGCGCCCGCGTCCGCGAGCCGGTCGAGGGAGACCAGGGTCAGCGGGCAGCCGGTCAGCAGCCCGGCCAGCTCGGCGGGCTCGGCGGGCAGGGTGGGGACGGTGGTCAGGGGGACCCCGTCGGCGGCGACCGCGAGGGCGGCGGCCCGGCCGGACACGGTGGCGCAGCCGACGGCCGCGCCGAGAGCGCCGGGCTCCGCGCCGAAGCGGACGGTGCCCTCGTCCTCGGCGATCCGGGCGACGGTCGCCTGCGGGTCACCCAGGGCGACCTCGGCGACCCGCTCCTGCAGCCCGCAGCGGGTGAGGGAGGTGTCCATCCGGGGTCCCTCGGGCGCCTCGCCGTCGGGGGCGGCCTCCTCCTCCGCACCGGGGGCCTCGGGGTCGGGCAGCGTGGGCAGCGGCACGGGGGGCAACCCCTCGTCGGTGCCGGGGAACCGCGCCCGGTTCCCCGCACCGAGCGTCGCCCAGCCGTCCAGGACGCAGGTGGTGGACCGGGCGGCGCGCACCGAGGTCGCCCCGATCGCCGACTCCCCCGCGAGCGACCACAGCTGCGGGGTCGCCGCGGGGTCCACATCGGCCCACGTGAGCCCGGGCACGCCCACGACGACGACGCGGTCGGCGGCGTAGCCCTCCGCGCCGGCCGCCGCGGCAGCCGTGCCCGGCAGCCCGACGAGCAGCAGCGCGACCAGGGCTCCCAGCGCCGCTGCGCGGCGCGTCCACCGCGCGGCCGGCCCGCTCACGGCCCCGGCCGGGCCGGCGCCGTCCCGAGCAGCTCCCGGTAGATGCCGGCCAGCTGCGCGGCCGTGCCCGCCTCGTCGGGCCAGCCGGCGGCCTGCCGCAGCCCGGCCGCGGCGAGCTCGGCGGCGTGCGCGCTGTCGCAGAGCACCCGAACCACGGCCTCGGCCAGCGCGACGGCGTCGCCCACCGGGACGAGCTCGGCGGCGTCGCCCAGCAGCTCCGGCAACCCGCCGGTGCGGGTCGCCACCAGGGGCACGCCGGCCCGGAGCGCCTCCTGCGCGGTGAGCGACCGCGCCTCCCAGCGCGAGGGCAGCACGCACACGTCCGCGGCGCCCAGCAGGTCGGCGACGTCGTCGCGGCGGCCCAGCAGGGTGACCGGCAGCGACTCGGCGCGGATGCGCCGGGCCAGCTCGCCCTGCAGCGGCCCGTCACCGGCGATGACGACCGAGGGCACCGGGCGCACCCGCTGGTCGGCCGACCAGCGGGCCACCGCGTCGAGCAGGACGTCGTAGCCCTTCTGCGGGTGCAGGCGGCCCACGGCGACGACCAGCGCGCGGTCGTCGTCGAGCCCGAGGCCGGCCCGGACCTCGGCGGGCGTGCGCGTGGCCGGGGGCAGCGGTGGCGCCGAGACCGGTGCCACCCGCACGTCGCGGGCACCCAGCCGGCGGGCGTTCGCGGCGAGGTCGGCCGAGGCGGCGAGCACCACGTCGGCGGCCCGCACGGTGGCCCGCTCCGCGCGTTCCAGCACCCGGCGCCGCAGCCCGCCGCCCTCGGGGAGGGCGTTGTGCAGGGTGAGCACCAGCGGCACCCGGCCGCCGGCCAGCCGGCGCGCGACCGCGGCGACCAGCCCGGCTCGCAGGCCGTGGGCGTGCACGAGGTGGCTGCCGGCCAGCGCGCGGCGGAGCGCCTGCACGGCGCGCGCGTCCGCGGCCGGGGCCAGCCCGGCGGAGATCTCCACGGGGGTGAACCGGGCGCCGCGGCCGCTGAAGCCGAACAGCGCGTCGGTGGCGGCGGGTCCGCAGACCGCCACGTCGGCGCCGGCGGCCCGCAGCGGCGCGACCAGCGAGCGGACGTGGGTGCCCACCCCGCCGGTGCTGGTGGCCAGCACCTCGGTGACGCAGCGGCCCCGCAGGAGCGGCTCAGCCACTGCGCACCTCCTGCTCGCCCGTCGACCGCAACTCCCGGAGCGCCCCCACCAGTTGCGCGCGGGCCGTCCCCATCATGACGGCCAGCGCCACGACCAGCACGACGCCCCCGACGACGACGCCGGCGCCGAGCGCGGCGAGCAGGCCGCCGGGCACCGGGTCCGCGCCCAGCGCACGGGCCAGCCACAGCCCGGCGCCGCCGGCCAGGGCCGCCGCCAGCACCGCGGCGGGGCCGCTGCGGGAGAGCCCGTGCAGGGCCGGGCGTCCGGCCACCCGCAGCACGACCACCAGCAGCCCCGCCCCGGCGACGGTCACCCCCAGCGTGTGGCCGAGGGCCAGCGCCGCCGCCCGGTCCGCCGGGGGCAGCACGGCGGCCAGGACGACGTCGGCGGCGACGGCGAGCAGCCAGCCACCGAGCACGCAGGCGGTCGGCGCCTTCCACAGCCCCCGGGCGTAGAGCGCGCGGGTGAGGACGGCGACCAGGGCGTAGCCGAGCAGGCCGGGCGCGAAGGCCACGACCGCGTCCCGCAGCGCGGCCACCTCCCGGTCGGTGCCGCCGGCGAAGAAGACCCGGGCCACCGGGCCGGCCGCGGCGACCAGCGCGGCGGTGGCGACGGCGGAGGCCGCGACGACGAGCACGACGACCGGTGCGAGCGCCCGCCGGTAGCCGGTCTCGTCACCGGACTCGGCGCGCTCGGCCAGACCCGGGTAGGCCGAGGTGGCCAGCGGCACCGCCAGCGCCGCCCACGGCAGGAGGAACACGGTCAGGGCGGCGACGTAGACCACCTGGGTCCCGTCCGGCGCCCCGCTGTTGGCCAGCCGGATGGCGACCGCGGCCACCAGCTGCTGGCCGGCCAGGGTGAGGACGCCGGCGAGGGCGAGCCGGCGGACGCGGGGGGCGGCGCCGACGGGGAAGCGCAGCGACGGGCGCAGCCCCAGCCGCAGCCCCCGCAACGGCAGGAGCAGGCTCAGGCTGAGCGCCGCCACGCCGAGCGTCGTCCCCACCCCGAGCACGAGCTCGGCAGGGGTGGACAGCGCGGCGACCTCCTGCCCGCCGCCGATGGCCGCGAACACCAGGTAGGCCGCCGCGACGACGACGCTGGACAGCAGCGGTGCCAGCGCCGGGCCGGCGAAGCGCCGGTGCGCCTGGAGCACGCCGGTGAGGACGATCCCGATGCCGTACAGGACGACCTGCGGGGCGAACACCAGCAGGAAGCGGGCGGCGAGCGCCACCTGCTCGGGGTCCTCGCCGCCGAGCAGGAGCCGCGCGATGGGCTCGGCCAAGAGCGCGAGGAGCACCGCCAGCGGCACGAGCAGCAGCAGGGTCCAGCCGAGCAGGGCCGAGGCGGTGCGCCGCACCTGCTCGCGGTCCCCGGCGGCGATGCCGCCGGCGAGCATGGGGACGACGAGGCTGGCCAGCGCGCCACCGGCCACCACCTCGAAGACGATGTTCGGGACGTTGTTGGCCGCCAGGTAGGTGTCGCCGGTGCTGCCGGGCCCGACCGTGTTGGTGAAGACGAGCGTGCGCCCGAACCCGGCCAGCCGGGCCAGCACGGTGAGGACCGCGATGAGCGCGGCGGCACCGGCCACGCCGCGGGCCACCTGCCGCCCGGTCACGAGGGGCGGCGGCCGAGGCGGTCCAGTTCGCGCAGGCCCGGCGTGGCCTCGATGACGCGGGTGAAGCTGACCCGCTCGCTGGCGAGGGTGAGGCCGGTGACCACCGCGAGCACACCGGCCCGGGCCCCGCGCGGGCCGACGGCGGCCAGCCGCAGCCCCAGCAGCGCGCCGAGGGCGTTGGCCCCGCTGTCGCCGAGCATGACCCGCTCGCCCAGGTCCGCGGGCAGCACGGCGAGGGTGGCGCCGAGGGGTCCGGCGGCCAGCCCCCCGGCGGGCCCGCCGAGGCCCGCGGCGGCGGCGAGCACGCCCGCCTTGGCCGCGCGCCCCGGCCGCAGGTCGAGCAGGTTGAGCAGGTTCGCCGTCCCGGCCACCAGCCCCGTGGTGAGGACGCCGTCGACGAGGGCACCGGCCCCGCGACCGCTCCCCCGGGTGAGCAGGGCGGCCGTGGCGGCAGCGGCGCCGATGCCGGCGACCTTGACCGCACCGGCGGACACCCGGCCCTCCCGCAGCGCGCGCAGGTGGCCGGCGAGCCCCTTGTCGCGGGCCTGCTCGGGCCGGGCGCCGGCGAGGTCGTCGTACCCGCCGACCAGGCCGGACACGGCGCCGACCACGACCGCGGCGGCCCGCGTGCCGGGCGGGGCACCGAGCGCGGCGGACGCCGTCGCCGCCACCGCGAGCGCCGGCCCGCCGAGGAGGGTCACCGGCCGGCCCGCGTAGTTCGTCCGCCGCCACGGCGCGCCGGCCGTGCGTCCCGACAGCGCATCGGCGACCACCAGCGCGGCGCGGGCCGCGCCGGCGCCGGCGAGCGCGAGGACCGCCGTCCGCCGCGCCGTCACTGCGGCGCCGCGGGCACCGGCGGGATCGGCTGCGCCCCCTCGGCGGTCCCGTACACGCCCGAGGTGCCCTGCGACTCCTGCCCCAGCGCGAGGACGGTGCTGATGCGGCCCACCTCGGTGCCCACGTTGTCCACCGTGGAGACGACGGCGGCGAGCGCGGGGTCGGCGCGCAGGGCACCCACCAGCCC
The DNA here is from genome assembly GCF_021698995.1 of Blastococcus sp. KM273129. Classification (NCBI taxonomy): domain Bacteria; kingdom Bacillati; phylum Actinomycetota; class Actinomycetes; order Geodermatophilales; family Geodermatophilaceae; genus Blastococcus; species Blastococcus sp. KM273129. The sequence goes on from NZ_SSXB01000041.1 coordinate 19,829, forward strand.
CTCGGGGCGGGCGGACGCCGCCGTACCGGCGACGACCGCGCCGCGGCCCTGGGCGTCGAGCGCGGTGGCCAGGGCCACCAGCGCCGCGTTGCGCTGCTCGGCGTCCGGGCCCTCGAACGGGCTGCCGTTGAGGACGACGGCGTGGTCCGCCGGGGAGACGGAGGCCGATTCGGCGGCGAGGACCTCCAGGGAGGCGAGGCCGGCCAGCACCGACGAGACCGCCGTGTCGTCGGGCACGGGGCCGCCCTCGGGGACCATGAGCACCTGGGACAGCAGGCTCGCCACGAGGACGCCGGAATCGCCGCTCTCGGGCAGCTGCAGGCCCGCAGGCAGGCCTGGCCCGGCCACGTAGCTCTGCAGCGCCGCCGCGCTGGCCGGGTCGGTGTAGGCCGGCTGGAGCCGCAGGACGCCGCTGACCGAGCCACCGGCCTCGCCGATGAGCGCGGTCACCTCCTCCACCGTCTCGGGCGCGACGCCCTCGTCGGTCAGGACCAGCAGGACGCTGCGGTCGGTGAGGGTGCCCGCGACCAGCGCCGGACCGACGGCCTCCTCGAACTCCTGCGAGGTGTCCAGCTGGGCCTCGAGCTCCCGGGTGCGGTCCTCGAGGTCCCGCTTGTCCTGCTGCAGCGCCGCCACCTGGTTCTCGATGTCGGCGAGGATCGGCTCGTTGAGCGCCGTCGTCCCGATGACGATGCCCAGCGCGACCGCGAGGAAGACCGCGATCAGGGAGACCAGGTGGTAACGGAAGTCGATCACGCGAAGAGGTTCTCCAGCCAGAACACGAAGCTGTTCCATTGGTCGAGCAGCAGTTCCAGGTACACGCGCCCGGCCGCGGACAGGGCCAGGGCCGACCCGATCGCGACGAGGGCGGCGATCACCAGGACCACGAGCGCGGTGGTCGAGATGCGGCTGCGGTAGAGCCGGCTGACGCCCTTGGCGTCGACCAGCTTCCCGCCCAGCCGCAGGCGGGTGAGGAACGTCGAGGCCATGCCCCCGCGCCCCTTGTCGAGGAACTCCACGAGCGTGGCGTGCGTCCCGACGGCGACGATGAGGGTGGCGCCCTTCTCGTCGGCCAGGAGCATCGCGATGTCCTCGCTGGTGGCGGCCGCGGGGAAGGTGATGGCGTCGACCCCGAGGTCCTGCACGCGGGCCAGCCCGGGCGCGCGGCCGTCGGCGTAGGCGTGCACGACCACCTCGGCACCCGAGCGCAGCACGTCGTCGCTCACCGAGTCCATGTCGCCGATGATCATGTCCGGTGAGTAGCCCGCCTCGACCAGCGCGTCGGCGCCGCCGTCCACGCCGATGAGGACCGGGCGGTAGTCGCGGATGTAGGAGCGGAGGGCGTGCAGGTCCTCCTTGTAGTCGTAGCCGCGCACGACCACGAGCACGTGCCGGCCCTCGATCTTCGTCGCCACGTCCGGGACGCCGACACCGTCGAGCAGGAGCGCGCGCTCCCGCTTCATGTACTCCATGGTGTTGGCGGCGAAGGCCTCCAGCTGCACGGAGAGGCCGGCCCGCGCATCGGCCATCGCGGCGGCGACGGTGCCGGCGTCGTGCTCCGTGCCCTCGGCGAGCACCGCACCCTCGGCGTCGAGCAGGCGACCACCCTCGAGACGGACCTCGGCGCCCTCCTTGACCTTCGCGAAGACGTCCTTGCCGACGTCGTCGAGCAGGGGGATGCCGGCGTTGATCAGGATCTCCGGGCCGAGGTTCGGGTAGCGGCCGGAGATGCTGGGGGCGGCGTTGACGACGGCGGCGACCCTGCAACCCACCAGGGCGTCGGCGCTCACGCGGTCGATGTCGACGTGGTCGATGACGGCGATGTCGCCGGGGCGCAGCCGCTTCGTCAGGTTCTTGGTGCGCCGGTCCAGGCGGACGGTGCCGGCGGTGCCGGGACCTGCGTCCTGTGCCCGGCCGCGGCGGACGGTGCCGATGCGCATGACATCGCATGCTGCCACGCTCGGCGGGCGGGCCCGCCCTCCGACGCGCCTCGGCAACGCCCTGGTCACGCAGCGTGTCCGACACCACCTCGGCGCGACACGCCGGGCGCGCCGCGTCGACCGCCTTCGCGGAACCGTTACCGAGTCGTGACTAGCGTTGCCCGTGTGACTGGAGTGGCCGGAGCCCTGACGACCGCAGCCTCCCTCCCGCAGGTCGAGGAGGACGCGCCCTCGCCCGCCGGGGCGGCGGTGATCCGTGCCGTGCCCGCGCCCGAGCCGGTCGCACCGCCGGCTGCCCCACCCGGCCGGACGCCCGGGGCGGACGCCGGGGACCCCCCGCGCGGCCGCCGCAGGCCGCGGGGACAGGGCATCCGCGAGCACCGCAGGCAGGAGACGCGCGCCCGCATCGTCGACGCCGCCACGGAGCTGTTCGACGCGCGCGGGTTCGACGCGGTCAGCGTCGTGGAGATCGCGCAGCGCGCCGGTGTGGTGGAGAAGACGGTCTTCAACCACTTCCCGGTCAAGGAGGGGCTGGTCTTCGACGCCGACCCGCCCATGCGCGCCGCCCTGCTGGCCGCGGTGCGCCGCCGTCCGGCCGGCGAGTCGGTGGCGGCGGCCGCCGGGAGCTTCGTCGTCGCCGCGATGAGCCTGCTCGGCACGCCCGAGGCCGCCGACGGGGTGGCCCGCATGGCACGGGTGATCCGCGGCAGCCGGACGCTGCAGGTGCGGGAGCGGGAGATCCTGGGTGAGCTCACCACCTCGCTGGCCGACCTGATCGCCGAGGAGACGGCGGCGCGGCCGGGCCAGCTCGAGCCGTGGCTGGCCGCGCACGCCGTGCTGGGGCTGTACGCCTCGCTGCTGGAGCTCGCGCGCGACCGGGTCCTCGACGGGGTGAGCGGCCCGGAGCTGTCGGCCGAGCTCCGCCACCAGGGCCGGCGCGGCCTGGCCCTCCTGCAGTTCGGCCTCGCCGGCTACGCCAAGCGACGCTAGCTCTTGTCGTCCTCCGGACGGCGACCGCGGCCAGGTGCCGGACCCCCGTCGTGCTGAGCCGTTCCCCGGCGTTCCTCGGGGGACCCTCCGGGCCCCCACTCGTCCCGCGGCCACGCAGGGCGGCTCCCCGCACCTCCTCGGGGACCCTCCGGGCCCCGACGTCAGGACGGAGTGATCTGCAGTGAACCCAGCAGCTGGTCGGCGCGGTCGCCGGGGAGCTCTGGATCCCGGGTGAACAGCGCGATGGCGACCATGTACCCGTCCTCCCCTGCCCAGCCGTGCCCGTCGGCGCACAGCCGGCGGATGTGGTCGCGGACCTTGGGCTGGCTGCTGTAGGGGCCGAAGTCCAGCCCCATCGCCAGGAAGTTGACCACCCGGTAGCCGAGCTCCTCGGCCGTGCGCACCGTCGCCTCGGGGTCGGAGTAGCTGGCCACCGCGGTGATCACGTCGGTGTAGCCCACCTTGAGCAGCTGCAGCACCAGGTCGTTGCCGCGCACGCCGCCCCACAGCTCCGGCATCAGGATGTCGCGGTCGGGGGCGGGGATGTACGGCGGGTTGCTGATCACCGTGCGGGCCGGCCGGCCCCCCGCGGAGTCGGCCTGGTCGAAGAAGTCGCCCAGCTCGACGGTGTACCGGTCGGCGACGCCGCGGGCGGCGATGTTGGCGCGGGCCTGGTCCACCGAGGGCGCGCTGATGTCGTAGCTGCGGACCCGCAGGTCGGGCAGCGAGCGGACGACGTCGGAGATGGCCGTGGCGTCACCGGTCCCCAGTTCGTCGACACCCTCCTCGGCCCATCCGAGCTGATCGCGGTACTGGCTGAGCAGCATGCACACCGAGAAGCCGTAGTGCGCGGACTCGTCGGTCGAGGAGAAGCAGGTCACCGGCGGCCCCTACCCCGGCACTCCTGCGTTCACCCGCACCGGGAGGAGCACGTCCCCGGATCGGTGGACACCGGGTCAGCGGGCGGAGGCGGCCACGGCGAGCAGCTCCCGGGCGTGCGCCTGACCGGTGTCGCTGTCGGCGAGCCCGGAGAGCATGCGGGCCAGTTCCCGCACGCGGTCCTCGCCGTCGACCGAGCGGATGTCGGTGGCGGTGACGCCGGCGCCGGTGTCCGGCGCCTTGTCGACGACGAGGTGGGTGTCGGCGAAGGCGGCGACCTGGGCCAGGTGCGTGACGACGACGACCTGGTGGTCGCGGGCCAGCCGGGCCAGCCGCCGCCCGATCTCCCCCGCGGCCTGGCCGCCGACACCGGCGTCGACCTCGTCGAAGACCATGACCGGCACCGGGTCGGCGCCGGCGAAGACGACCTCGATCGCGAGCATGACGCGGGAGAGCTCACCGCCGGAGGCCCCCTTGTGCACCGGCCGCGGCGGCGCCCCCGGGTGCGCGGCCAGCAGCAGCGCCACCTCGTCGATGCCCTCGGGCCCGGGGTCGTCGGGGTGGCTGTCGATGCTGAAGGAGACCTGGGCGCTCTTCATCGCCAGCCCGGCCAGCTCGCTGCCGACCTCCGCGGCGAAGCCATCGGCGGCCGCGCGCCGGCCCGCCGAGATCTCGCTCCCGAGCCGGTCGACCTCCGCGCGCACGGCATCCCGCTCGGCGGCCAGGGCCTCGAGCGCCTCGTCGGAGACGTCGAGCTGGGCCAGCCGGTGCGCGGCGTCCTCCGCCCAGGCCAGGACGCCGCCCACGCCGGCACCGGGGTCGGCGTACTTGCGCACCAGCGCCGTCAGGGCGGCCCGGCGGTCGAGCACCTCGGCGAGGCGGGCCGGGTCGGCGTCGAGGTCGGCCACGTAGCCGGCGAGCTGCCCGGCGACGTCGGAGACCACGGCGACGGCGTCCGCGAGGTCCTGGGCGAGCATCACCAGCGTCGGGTCGTCGGAGCCGGCCAGGGCGCGCTCGGCGATGGCCAGCGCCGCGGCGGCGTCCTGCGGCACCTCGCCGGCGCCCAGGTCACCGGTCACGTCGCCGACCAGGGCCATGCGCGCCTCGTCGGCCGCGGCGCGCAGCGCGTCGGCGTCGCCGAGCCGCTTGGCCTGGGTGTCCAGGGCCTCGTCCTCGCCCGGCTCGGGGGCGACGTCGGCGATCTCCTCCAGCCCGTGCCGCAGCACGTCGGCCGCCTGCGCCAGCTCCCGCGCCTGCCCCCGCCGGCGGTCCAGGTCGGCGGCCAGCTCCCGCCACCGCTGGTGGGCGGCGCGGTAGCGCTCCAGCAGCGCGAGGTGCTCGGCGCCGGCGTACCGGTCGAGCGCACGACGCTGCTCGGCGGGGCGGGAGAGCCGCAGCTGGTCGGTCTGCCCGTGCACCGCGAGCAGGCTCTCGGCGAGCTCCGCCACGACCCCCACCGGGACGCTGCGCCCGCCCAGGTAGGCGCGCGACCGCCCCTCGGCGCTGACGGTGCGGGCGAGGATGAGGCTGCCGTCGTCGTCGGGGTCGGCGCCGGCGTCGGCCGCCCGCGCCCAGGCAGGCGACTCCGGGGGCAGCTCCAGCCGTCCCTCCACCCCGGCGCGGCCGCTGGCCCGGACCCGGCCGGGGTCGGCCCGCCCGCCGAAGAGCAGGGTCAGCCCGGTCACCACCATGGTCTTGCCGGCGCCGGTCTCCCCCGTCACCACCGTCAGGCCGCGGCCGAGCTCGAGGGTGACGTCGTCGATGGCGCCGAGCCCCCGGATCCGCAGCTCCGAGAGCCGGCCCGTCGCCGTCACGGGAGCCCGTTCAGGCGTCGTCGTGCGTGCTGCCACCGCTCACCTCCTGCGCCGGGGTCGCCTGGGCGGGGTCGTCGACGGAGACCACCTCGCGGGTGAGCACGTTGCGGCTGGTGAACAGCTCGTGCCCGGGGCCGGCGTGCCGCGCGTCGCGGAACCCGCGGACGGGGAGGCCGAACTTCGCCACCAGCCGGTCGCCGAACGTCGAGGCGTGCACGCGGGCGATCCGCACCGGCCGGCTGGCGCGCCGCACCTCGACACGGCCGCCGTCGGGGACGTCGACGCTGCGGCGCCCGTCGGCGGACACCCGGGCCTGGTTGCCGTCGGCGGGCACCGCGACCGTGACCACGGAGTTCGGCGAGGTCACCAGGGGGCGGGCGAACAGGGCGTGGGCGTTGCTGGGCACCAGCAGCAGGGCCTCCACGTCGGGCCAGACGACCGGCCCGCCGGCGGAGAAGGCGTAGGCGGTGGACCCGGTGGGCGTCGCGCAGAGCACCCCGTCGCAGCCGAAGCTGGTCAGCGGCCGCCCGTCGATCGCGATGACGACGTCGAGCACCCGGGAGCGCTCGGCCTTCTCCACCGAGACCTCGTTGAGCGCCCACGTGCCCCCGACGACGGCTCCTCCGGCGTCGACGACGTCCACCCGGATGGCGAGCCGTTCCTCGACCGAGTACTCGCAGTCCTCGATGGCGGTGAGGGTCTCCTCGACCGCCTCGGGCTCGGTCTCGGCGAGGAAGCCGACGCGGCCCAGGTTGACGCCCATCAGCGCCGCGTCGGTGTAGCGGGCCAGCTCGGCGGCGCGCAGGAAGGTGCCGTCGCCACCGAAGACCATGACGATCTCGGCGTCCCGCGCCGCGCCCTCGTCGCAGGCCACCACCTCCGCACCGGGGATCTCCAGGTCCGGCGCCTCGTCCTCGAGGACCCTGACCACGATCCCGCCGCGCAGCAGCCGCGCCGCGGAGGTGCGGGCCAGCTCGACGATGTCCTGCCGCCCGGTGTGCACCGTGAGGAGGACCCGGCGGGTCCCCTGCTGGTCGGGTGCTGCCGTGCTCGGCTCGGTCACTGCGGTCCCTCCTGGACTGCTCGACGGACGGCGTCCTCCTCGATCGGCCCGGCATCGGACCGCAGCCACAGGAAGAACTCCACGTTCCCGGCCGGGCCCGGCAGCGGGCTGGCCACGACGCCGGCGGTGCCCCAGCCCAGCGCGTGCGCCGCCCGGCCCACCTCCAGCACCGCCTGCACCCGGTGCTCGGGGTCGCGCACCACGCCGCCCGCGCCGAGCCGCTCCCGGCCCACCTCGAACTGCGGCTTCACCATCGGCAGGAGGTCGGCACCGGGCAGGGCGCAGGCGGTGAGCGCCGGCAGCACCAGCCGCAGCGAGATGAAGGAGAGGTCGGCGACGACGAGGCCGACCGGGCCGCCGATCGCCTCGGGGGTCAGCGTGCGGACGTTCGTGCGCTCGTGCACGTGCACCCGGTCGTCGGTGCGCAGCGACCAGGCCAGCTCTCCGTACCCGACGTCGACGGCGACCACCTCGGCCGCCCCTCGCCGCAGCAGGACCTCGGTGAAGCCTCCGGTGGACGCGCCGGCGTCCAGCGCCCGCCGCCCGTCGACGGCGACCGGGAAGGCCTCGAGGGCGCCGAGCAGCTTGTGCGCGCCGCGGGACACCCACGACGGCTCCTCCGGATCGGTGCGGACCACCACCGGGGTGCCCGCCTCGACGCCGGTGGCCGGCTTGGTGGCGGCCTGCCCGGCGACGGCGACCCGGCCCTCGGCGATGAGGCTCACCGCGTGCTCCCGCGACCGGGCCAGGCCGCGGCGCACGAGCTCGGCGTCGAGCCGGCTGCGACGGGCCATCAGCGCGGGTCGATCGTGCCGAGCTCGCCCTGCAGGCGCGCGTGCTCGGCCTCGAAGAGGGCGACGTGCTCGGACACGGGCAGCTCGTCGAGGCCGTCCAGCCGGCCAGCGCCACCGACGGGCGACGGGCTCCCGCCCGCCGCCGACGAGGGGTCCTCCGGCCGCGGGCCGGCCGGCGGCGCCCCGGGGACTGCGACCGGCGCGGACCCCGGGCGGTAGGGCCCGGGCACCGGTCGCGGTGCGGTCGGCTCGGTCACGGAGCACCTCTCGGGGGAGCGGGTCGGGCGGGCCGGGACGGGCCCTCGGGGACGCGCCGGCGTCCGTTGCGGAGGTTACCGGCCTGGCACGACGCCGACGGGCCGGACGGACCAGCGCGATAGCGTCGGGCCACCGCATCCACCGCCGATCTCAGGGGAGACCTCTCCGCGTGGCCACGATGGACCAGTGCATGACCGCCCTCTCGGGCGTCCTCGGCGACCTCGCCGCCAACCCCGCGGCGGCCGGGCTCGACCGCAGCCTCTCCTGCCGGCTGACCGATCTGGAGCAGGTGGTCCTCGGCCGGCTGAGCTCGGGGTCGGTGCGGGACCTGCACCCCGTCCCCGACGGTCCGGGCGTGCCGAGGGCCGACATCCGGCTGACGATGACGAGCGATGACCTGGTCGCCCTCACCGATGGCCGGCTGTCGTTCGGCTCGGCGTGGGCCAGCGGGCGGATCAAGCTCGAGGCGGGCCTGCGGGACCTGCTGCGCCTGCGCAAGCTGCTCTGAGTCCCGGCGGGTCAGCGCGGGCCGCCCGACGGCAGGTGCCAGGCCCGCGCCCGCGCGGTCGCGGTCGCCCCGTCCGCCAGCACGCGCGCCGGCACCGTGCCGCCGGGGTGGGCGGCCCAGTGGGCGACGCAGAGGGCGCGCAGCCCGTCCAGGCCGTCGTCCGAGCCCGCCCTCGCGCCGCTCGCCGTCTCGGTGTCGGGTCCGCAGAGCTCCAGCACGTCGCCGCCCTCCGCCTGCCGGACCGTCCAGCCGCCGCACCGCCACGTCCGGCCCTCGGCGGTGACGGGCGGGTGCGGGTGCAGGAGACCGGAGGCGTCGGCGGCGAGCAGGTCGGGCCGGTGCTCCGGTCCGGCGGCGAGGAGCGTCGCCGGGTCGGTCACCCCGGAGAGGACCAGCAGGCTGGCCGCGCCGGCCCGCCGCGCGCCCTCGATGTCGGTGTCCAGCCGATCCCCCACGACCAGGGGGTGCGCCGCACCGGTGCGGCGCACGCACTCCGCGTGCATCGCCGGGTCGGGCTTCCCCGTGACCAGCGGCTCCCGCCCGGTGACCTGCCGCACCACCCCCACCATCGCGCCGTTGCCCGGCAGCGGGCCGCGCGGCGAGGGGATCGTGGCGTCGGTGTTGGTCGCGACGTGCCGGGCGCCGTTCCGGACGGCGACGACGGCCTCGGCCAGCTGCGCCCAGCCGACCTCGCGCCCGTAGCCCTGGACGACCGCGTCCGGTCGGTCCTCCGCGCCGGTGACCACCGTGAGGCCGGCCGCCTCCAGCGCGGCGGCGACGCCCGGACCGCCGACGGGGAGGACGCGCGCCCCGGCACCGAGCAGCTCCGCCACCACGGTCGCCGCCGCCTGGGAGCTGGTGATGACGTCACCGGGCCCGGCCGGCACCTGCAGCTCCGTCAGGTGCGTGGCCACCTGCTCGGGCGTGCGGGCGGCGTTGTTCGTGACGAACCCCAGCCGCATCCCGTCGGCGCGTGCCCGGGCCAGCGCCGCGGGGACGCCGGGCACGGCGTCCGGGCCGACGTAGACGACCCCGTCGAGGTCGAGCAGGGCGACGTCGTACCGCTGCGTCGGGGGCTGGAGGCAGCCCCCGGCCAACGCAGGCGGGGTCGGGCCGTCGATGTGGCCGGTCATGCGGAGCCTCGCTTCCGCCGGGCCCGGACCTCGCGCAGCGCCCGGGCGTAGTGCGCCAGGTCGGGGCGCATGGCGACGGCCAGCGCCAGCTGCTCGGCCGCCAGGGTGAGGTCCCCGGCGCGGCTGGCGGCCAGCCCGAGGCCGAAGCGGGCGTAGTCGTCGGCCGGGTCGGAGGCGGTGAGCCGGGTGAAGCTCTCGATCGCCTCGGGGTAGCGGTGGGCGTCGTACTGGGCCCGGGCCAGCGCCTCCCGGACGCTGCGCGACCCCGGTTCGGCCTCCGCGGCGCGGGCCAGGAGCGTCGCAGCGGCGTCGGGGTGCCGGTCGGCGAGCAGCGCGAGGCCGCGGTGGTACCAGTCGTACACGCCACCGGCGGGGGCCTCGCGGTCGCCGCTGCGGCCCTCCGGTGCACTTGCTGCCGGCACTCCCGCCCCCTTCCTCGACCGCTGCCGGGTCCCGCCGTCCGCCGGTCCGGGAGGAACCACCGCAGGCGGCGCTCCTACGATCTCCGTCGTGCTCTCGTCGTCGGTGGGACCTGATACGCCACCCGGTCCGGAACCGGGACTTGAGGTCCGGCCGTTCCGGGCGCTCACCTACCGGGACCGGGATCCCGGGCACCTGGCCCGCGTCAGCTCGCCAGCCTACGACCTCGTGACGCCCGCCGGCCGCGCTCGGCTGGCCGACGCCGACCCGCACAACATCGTCCGCCTGATCCTCCCCCAGGTCGACGGGCAGCCGCAGACCGCCGGTGCCTCCGCCGCGCTCGCTGCCACCACGCTCCGGTCCTGGCTCGCCGCGGGCGTGCTCGTGCGCGACCCGGTCCAGGCCCTCTGGCTCTACGAGCTGCAGCCGGCCGACGGTGCCCCGGCCACCGTGGGGTGGCTGGGTGCGGTGGCCCTCCCCCCGGCCGGCTCGGCCGCGGTCCTCCCGCACGAGGACACCTACCCCGCGGCGGTCGAGGGACGGCGCGCGCTGCTGGCCGCGACCGGCACGGACCTGGAGCCGATCGTGCTCGCCCACGACCCCGAGCCGGAGGTGGCCGAGGTGAGCGGGCGGGTGCGGCGGTCGACGCCCACGATGGAGCTGCGCGACGGCGACGGCGTCCTGCACCGGCTCTGGCGGGTCGACGACGCGGCGACGCTGGAGGCCGCGACCCGAGCGCTGTCGCGCACCCGAGCGGTGATCGCTGACGGGCACCACCGCTTCGCCGCGGCGCGCGCCAACGCCGGCACCCGGGGTGGTGCCGGGTCCGACGCCGTGCTCGCCCTGGTCACCCCCATGGGGCCGGGCGGTCTCCGGGTCGACCCGATCCACCGCGTGGTGCCCGGACTCCCCTTCGGCGCCGCGGTGGCTGCGGCCGCCCAGGGTTTCGTCACGGCGGAGGTGCCGGTCGACGGTGCGGACCCGGCCTCGGTGGTCGCCGCGGCACGCTCGTGGTTGGCCGACCCGGCCGAGCGGGGCCTGCTGCTGAGCGACGGCGCCCGCCTGGTCCGCCTCACGGCAGCCGCTCCGGAGGTCCGCGCCGCCGTCCCCACCGAGGCGCCACCTGCCTGGCGCGACCTCGACGTGGTCCTCGCCCACCACGGGCTGCTGCAGGTGCTGTGGGCGCGACCGGACACCGTGGACGCCGTCGTCATCGCGCACCGACTCGAGGAGGCCTTGACGACCGCTGTCGAGCGCGCGGGCGTCGCCGTGCTGCTGCGCGCACCCTCGCCCACCGACGTGGCTGCGGTCGCGCGGGCAGGAGCCCGCATGCCGCGGAAGTCGACGCTCTTCGTGCCCAAGCCGCGCACGGGCCTCGTGCTGCGCCCCCTCGCGGACTGAACGGCGGGGCGCCGCTTCACGCCGTCTCGCCTGCCACGCGCGCAGCTGACCGTGGGATCTTGCGCCCGCGCCGGCAGTTGACCTCGCAGACGGACGCGGTGCCCGAGCCGGTGCGCCAGAAGCGCCGCTGCAGCGCGCCCTCCACCTCGACGACGTCACCCGGTTGCCAGGCGGCGACGCGCCGCTGCAGACCCCGCTCGTACGTGATGCAGGTGAGGACGTCCACCGATCGGCCGCGCACGGTGGGCCCGGGCCTGCGCACCACCAGCCGGAAGCTCACCAGCGTGTCGCCGCTCGGGAGGGTGCGCAGTTCTGCGGGGGCGGACAAACGCCCCCGCAGCACCACGTCGTTGCGATCGATCACAGCCACGGTCATGCCTGCAGCCTGCGCGCTGGAGGGGCGTGCGAGGACCGGCTGCGCCGATCTGTGGACGCGCCTCCCGGGTGTGGACGGGCCGGACGACCGGGTGGGGGTCAGGCCTCCGGCTCGTCCCGCGTCGACCGAGATGGGTCGGCTGGGGACGACGCCTCGTCATCGGTCTCACCGAGAAGTTCTGCGACCTCCGCCTCGACCTCCTCGGCGAAGGTCATCGCGCGGGTGCGCTCCCCAGCACCACCGGTGAGCGCGTGTGCCGATAAACCCGCATCGGGCAACTCCTCCTCGCCCAGCTCGGCATCGCTGAACTGGACTACGGGTGGTGCTCCCCCGGAGACCTGGTCTTCGGGTATCCGGTCGTCGGACGACGCTCCGCCGGCGACCTCGTCGTCGGACACGTCGCCCAGCGGCACATCGTCGTCGGACAGCGCTCCACCGGCGACCTCGTCGTCGGACACATCGCCCTGCGGCACGTCGGCGAGCTCATCACCGGGCGCAGCCGTCTCGTCGACCTCGCTGAACTCGATACCCGGGTCCTCGCCGACCAGCTCGGGATCGATCGCCGCCAGGACCTCGAGCCACTGCGTGGCGCGCTCGTCCTCGCCCTGGGTGCGCAGCAGCTCGGCGTAGGCCGCGGCCAGCCGCAGCTGCCCTGGGTCGTCCGGACCCAACCTCGAGGGGTCCGGCCGACCGCCGAGTGCCCGCTCGAGGACGAGCCGGGCTGCCGCGCCTTCACCGAGATCCTGGCGGGCGCCGGCCTCGACCAGGCGGAGCTCGACCGTCTCCTCCTCGTCAGCGACGTCAGCGAGCGCCTCGTTCACCAGGCGGATGGCGACCTCCGGGCGCCCGAGCGCACGCTCGCAGTCCGCGAGCACCGCCCGGTACCCCTGGTCGCCGCTCATGCGGCGGTAGGCGCGGATCTCACGTGCCGCCTCGGCGTAGTCGCCCGCGTGATAGGCCGCGACGCCCACGGCCTCCCGCACGACGGCCAACCGGGAAGCCCGGTCGCGGGCCGCGCGGGCATGCGCGAGGGCGGTCTCCGGATCCTCGTCGACCAAGGTCCCGGCTACGACGAGGTGCCCTGCGACCTTGGCGGAGTTGCGCGGATCGAGGCCGCGGAGGGCCGCGCGAATCGAGGGATCGAGGTCTCGGGGATCGGCCCACTCGGGCACCTCAGGTCCGGCGGGGACGGGCGGGCGCCGATCCTGCGTGGGCCGGCTCGTCGTCGGACGGCGCTCCCGCCAGTCTCCCTGCGAGCGCTGGGGACGGTCACCCTGCGGGCGACGGTCCTGCCAGTCCCCACGGGGACGATCGCCGCGCGGGCGCTCCGAGCGCTGCGGCCGGTCACCCTGGGGCCGACGGTCCTGCCAGTCCCCACGGGGACGGTCACCCTGCGGGCGGTCCGAGCGCTGGGGCCGGTCACCCTGCGGGCGGCGGTCCTGCCAGTCCCCACGGGGACGGTCACCCTGCGGGCGGTCCGAGCGCTGCGGACGGTCCGAGCGCTGGGGCCGGTCACCCTGCGGGCGACGGTCC
>NZ_SSXB01000042.1:0-32774 GCF_021698995.1 Blastococcus sp. KM273129
CGCCGATGGTACTGCCCTGGAGACGGGGTGGGAGAGTAGGACGCCGCCGGACAACCATTCACGAAGGGCCCCAGCCACCAGGCTGGGGCCCTTCGTCGTTCGCACGACCGGGAACCGCGGCCGGCTTGCCGGCGTCCTCGCTCGTGAGGGCCCGACGAGCGGCCGGGCAAGCGACTCCGCGGGGTCCCAGCCCCCCGCCCGGGGGCTTCGCGTCGACGACCACTCGTCCCGTCGTCGGCGGTGGCCACTGGGCCGCTGTTCCGTCACGTGTCGGAGCAGCGGTCCAGTGACGTCGCGGCTGGGGGGCACGCGGCAGCGCCCGGGCCAGGAGAGGTCGGCGACGGCCACCGCGAGGAGCAGTGGCATGCCCGCGACCGGCCATCGACCCAGCGGGCCCGGGGCTCGGGCGCCGTCACGAGGACGGCGAGGTCACCGGCGGACCAGCACCGGATCCCATCCCGCCCGTGGTCTGCTGCACCCCGGCCAGCAGGGGGAGCGCGCTCCCGCAGCCGATCGCCTGGGCGACCCTCCACCGGTGGGCGTTCCGGGACGCGCCAGGCCGCGCACGGCGGGCCGGGTAGGTGGGCGACGAAGTGCCGGCGTCAGAGCGCGGCGGCGAGCGCCTCCAGGTCCTCGACCGTGGCGTCCAGGTGCGGGGAGATCCGCAGCACCGGTCCGGTCATCTCGCCGGGGGCGCGCTCCGGCCCGAACGCGCTGACCACGATGCCGTGCTCGGTCAGCAGCCGGGCGCGGGTGGCGACGACGTCGACACCGTCGGGCGGGTGCAGCGTGGTGGTGGCCGTCGGCTCGTCGGTGGGTTCCACGACCTGCCAGCCGGACACGCCGCCCAGGAGCTCGCGGGTGGCCCGGCCGAGCCCGGCCAGCCGCATGCGCACGTGGTGGGGCCCGGCGGCCAGGTGCTCGCCGACGGCGACGACGAGCCCGATCCGGCCGGCCACGTGCGCCTCCCCCGACTCGAAGGCGCGCATCGGCGGCACGCCCTCCGGCTCGGGGAGCACCGGCACCAGCTGCGCGGCGACCTGCGGGCGGGCCATCAGCACCCCGACGCCGCGCGGCCCGGCGAGCCACTTGCGCGAGGTGCCGTAGACGACGTCGGCGCCCAGGTCGACGTCGACGTGCCCCAGGGACTGCGCGGCGTCCAGGACCAGCGGGACCCCGGCCGCGCGGCACAGCGCCGCGACCTCCCGCGCCGGCTGCACGAGCCCCCGGTGGCTGGCGACGTGCGTCAGGTGCACCACCCGTGGCGGATCGGTGGCCAGCAGCCGCTCCACGCGGTCGAGGTCGGCCCGCCCCAGGCCGTCGACCGGCAGCGGCTCGGGCCGCAGCCCCGCAGCGCGCAGCTGCGCGACGTTCGGGGCGAACTCCCCGGGCAGGCAGGCCACCCGCGAGCCGGCCGGCAGCCGCCAGCCGCTCAGCAGGGCGACCAGCGCGGCCTGGGCGGACTCCACGAAGGCGACGTCGGCAGCGGCCATGCCGGCCAGCCCGCCGAGGACCGAGCGCCCCTGCTGCAGCAGGTCGTCGGCGGTCGCCTCGGCGACGTACCCGCCCAGCTCCGCCTCGTGCCGGGCGTGGTGCGCCGTCGCCTCCAGCACGCGGTGGCTCTGCCGGCTGCACGCGGCGCTGTCCAGGTGCCGGCCCGCGGGTCGCGGCCGGGCCTTCCGCCAGTGGGCGCCCAGCTCCTCGCCGGGGGGCGTCACGCGTCCGGCCCGGTGCAGGGGTCCGCCGGGAGCTCGCGGGTGGTCGGGGGCACGGGGTCCTTCTTCAGCTCTCGATCTGGCCCCGGGCCACGGAGACCCCCGAGTGCGTCGGGTCGCCGTCCAGGGGCTCGACCGAGACGTCGACGATCGGGTACGCCGCCAGGTCCAGCCCGGCCGGCAGCTCGAAGGTCTGGGTCCCCGGGCGCAGGACCCCCAGCGGCACCATGTCGACGACGCCCGGCTCGATCAGCCAGATCTCGTAGTACGCGTCCTCGACCGCGGGCGCGTCGAGGTCGACCTCGAGGGCGCGCGAGCCGTCCGGGCGGACGACGACCTCCGCCCGGCCCGAGGCCGGCTCGCCGTCGAGCGGCTCGAGGGCCACGGTGGTGAGCGGTTCGAGCGAGTCCTCGCCCTGCAGCAGCGCCACGGCACCGGCACCCACGACGGCACCGGTGATCGCGGCGGCCGCCACCAGCACCACCGTGCGGCGGCTGCGGCGCAGCGGCAGCACCTGGCCGCCGGCCGCGGCCGGGGCGGGGGCGGTCACCGCCGGAGCGACGGGTTCGGCGTCGGACGCGGTGCCACCCGGCGTCGCCTGCACCCCGGTGGCCGCCGCGATGCCGGCCCACACCGAGGCGGGCGGCGCCACGGGCGGCCCCGGCTCGGCGAACTCGGGGACGGCGACGGCGTCGACGGCCCGCTGGAGCGCCGCGACCTCGGCCCGGCACTCGGCGCACGAGCCGAGGTGGGCGGCGTCGTCGGCCGGGAGCGGCTCGCGCAGCGCCGCCAGGGCGAGCTGCTCAGGCTGGCAGTGCGGCACCGTCCACCTCCAATCGGGTCCTCAGGCGTTCGAGCGTGCGGCGGATGTGGGATTTCACCGTGCCCAGCGGGATCCCGGTGCGCTCCGCGATCTGGGCGTGGGTGAGATCGGCGAAGAACGCGAGCTCGATGATCCCGCGCTGGGGCTGGCCGAGGCGCTCGAGCTCGTCCAGCACGAGCATCCGGTCGGTCACAACGCTGTCGACCGGGGGCGTCGTCCCACCGGCCGGTGTGGCCTGCGCCTCGGAGACGGCGGCCTCGGCCTCGCGGCGCTGCCGGTCCCGCCGGGCCCAGGTGTCGGCGATCTTGTGGCGGCAGACGCCGACCAGCCAGGCCGGCAGCGGACCCTGCTCGGGGTTGTACCGGGCGCGGCCGGTCCAGGCGGAGATGAAGGTCTGCTGGGTGACGTCCTCGGCGTCGGGGCCGGGGCCGAAGGCGCGCACCGCCATGCCGTGCAGCTGCCCCGCCCACCGCGCGTAGGCGAGGGCGAGCGCCTGCTCGTCACCGGCGGCGAACCGGCGGCCCACCTCGGCGTCGTCCGGCTCCGCGGAGCCGTGCGGCACCGGAACGGGGTCGGGGTTCACGGTGCCGACGCTACCCAGCCGCGCAGCCCGGTCCAGCACCCCGGTCACGGCGTGGTGCCTGCAACGGGCTCGGCGACCACGACGACGTTGTCGCGGTAGCTGCGGAACTCGGGCAGGAACGGGCCGCCGCAGGTGATGACGACCAGCCGGGGCGGGCCGTCCCGGCGGAAGATCTCGTCGAGCGGGAGGACGTCCTTCTCGACCACCTCGCGGGAGACCACGCGCCAGCGGGTGGTCCCGCCGGCGGCGTCGGTGACGGCGATCTCCTCACCCGGCTCGGCCGTCCGGAGGGGGAACAAGGCTCCGGGGCCCTGCTCGCGGTCGTCCACGTGGCCGGCGATCACGGAGTTCCCGGCCGCGCCGGGCTCCGGGCCGAAGCGGTACCAGCCGACGCGGTCGACGTCCTCGGGCAGCGCCATCTGGCCGTCGCCGGCGATGCCCATGGGGTCCACCGGCGCCGTCACGCCGAGTCCGGGGACCTCCAGCCGCGCGGGCGGGGCGATCTCGGGAGCCACCGTGGGGGCGGCGTCCCGGACGCTCACCTCCGGCAGCGTGGACGCCGGGGGCGCGGTGGTGGGGTCGGCGGGGCGCTCCAGCACCTGGTCGACCGGCGGACCCGCCGCCGCGTCCGGCCGGGACAGGGCCCACGCGGTCGGCGCACCGACGGCGAGGGCCAGCCCCAGCACGACGCTGGCGGCGGCGGGTCGCACGGTCATCTCCTCGGGATGCCCGGGGTCAGCGCGAGGAACGCGCCAGCCGGAACGCGCCGGCGGCGGCGAGGGCGACACCGGCGACGGCGGCGGCACCCACCGGCAGCGGCAGGCCGGAGTCGTCGGCCAGGCCGGCGCTCCCACCCGGGACGCCGGACGGCGCCGAGTGCTGACCGGAGATGCTCTGGACGGCCAGCTCGTAGCCGGCGTCCTCGGAGCCCCACGCGTAGACGATCGTCGTGGCGCCCTCGGCCAGGTCCAGGTCGGCCGGGCCGATGGCGACGGTGTCGGTGCCCGCGAGGACGACGTCGGCGTTGACCGTGCCGGCCGGGACGGTGAGCGACTCCTCGTTCGGGTTGCTCAGCCCGTCGACGACCACCTGGCCACCGGCCCGGACGTCCACGGCGGGCGCGGCCGCCACGTGGCGCACGGTGACGCGCGCCTGGCCGGCGGGGATGTCACCGACCTCGTTGACGAACGGGGTGAGCGCGGGCTCGCCGGCCTCCGTCAGGTGGGCCACCACGGTGGCGTTGGCCCCGGCCGGGACGCTGACGCCGTCGGCCGACAGCAGCGGGTCGCCCGAGCCGTCCGGCGCGTCGGCCGGGAACAGCGCCAGGTCGTAGGAGCCCGCGGGCAGCTCCAGCGGGTCGGTCAGGGTGCCCGGCTGGAAGTCGTCGATCAGCCGCTCGCCGTTGGCGTAGACGTCGACGGGCAGCTCCGGCACCCCGTGCAGGACGGACACCGTGGCGGTGTGGTTGTCGGCCAGGGCCGGGGTGGCGACCAGGACGAGGCCACCGGCGACGCCGAGGGCGCCGGCGGCGCGACCGAGGGTACGAACCGTGCTCATGGTGTTTCCTCTCGTCGAAGGGGTCGTGCTGACAGGTCTTCGCCCCCCTGCGCGGATCCGGATGCACATCCGCCCGGGTGGATGTCGCGGGATCGTCTGCCGGGGCTGCTGCCCGGCGACGAGGGCGGGAAGATGGCCCGGTGCCGGACCGGGATCGCGACGAGGAGGGGCGTGCCCGCAACGCCCGCCCGCGGGACGCCCTCGGGCGGCCCCTGCCGCGGGGAGCCGTGGGCGAGGAGCGTGCCCCCGAGGGGGTCGTCCGGGCCCCGGCGGTGGCGCTCGCCGAGGCGCAGCGCCTCCTGGACGCCGGCCGGCCGTTCCACGCCCACGAGGTGCTGGAGGACGCGTGGAAGAGCGCCCCGGCGGAGGAGCGCGAGCTCTGGCGGGGACTGGCCCAGCTCGCCGTCGGCCTGACCCACGCCGCCCGGGGCAACGGCCGGGGCGCGACCACGCTGCTGGAGCGGGGCGCGGGCAGCATCGCCGGCTACGCGGCCGCACCGCCCCACGGGGTCGACGTCGACGGGCTGGTGGCGTGGGCCAGGGGCCTGGCCGCGGCCCCGGGCACGGGTGGTGACCCGGCCGCTGCCGCCCCCCGGCTGACCGGTTCGGCTGCGGGCGACCCGGGCACACCGCGAGGATGACGACGGACGGAGCACGGCACGACGGCCTCCGGGCCGCGGCGGTCCTCGCCGCCGCGGTCGCGCAGGTCGTGGGCAGCCCGCTCGGCAGCGCGCTCGCCGGGCGCAGCGTCGGCGCGGTCAGCGACGAGACCGGCTCGCTGATCACCCCGGCCGGGTACGCCTTCAGCATCTGGGGCGTCATCTTCGCCGGGTCCCTGGCCTGGGCGGTCTACCAGGCGCTGCCGGGCCAGCGCGGCCGCACCCTCCACCGCCGGACCGGCTGGCCGCTGGCCGCGGCCTTCGCCGGGAACGCGGCCTGGGAGATCGCCTTCCCCCTGGTCGGCGTCTCGGTTCCGCTGGTCCCGCTCGTGCTGCTGCTCTGCATCGTCGCGGCCACCGCGGTCGCGTGGGCACGGCTGCAGGACCTCCCGGTCGAGGGGCTCGGGAGGGTGCTGCCGGCCGCGGTCACCGGCCTGCTGCTCGGCTGGGTGACCGTCGCGGCCGCGGTGAACGCCGGCCAGGCCGGTGTCGCGCTCGGTGCACCGGCGTCGGGCACCACCGCCCAGGTCTGGGCCGTGGTGGTGCTCGCGGTCGTCGCCCTGATCGCGTCGGCGCTGGTGCTGGCCGCGCGCGACGCCGCCGGTCCGTTCGCCCTGGCCGTCGTGTGGGGGCTGGTGGCCGTCGCGGTCGCCGGACCGCCGGCCCCGGTCGTCGTCGCCGCCCTCGCCGCCGCCTCCGCCGTGGCGGTCACCCTCGTGGTGCGCACCGTCGTCCACCGGGACCCCGTCAGCCTGCTCGTCGGCTGACCTTCGTCAGCGGCCGCGGACGCGGGCGTAGCGGTCCAGCGCCACCTGCCGCTCGTGCGCGTGGTCGACGACCGGCTCCGGGTAGCCGGCGGGGACGCCGCCCGGCGCGGTCCACGGCTCGTGCACGTACCGGGGATCGACGTCCCGCAGTTCCGGCACCCAGCGCTTCACGTAGGCGCCGTCGGGGTCGAACTTCTTCCCCTGCGTGACCGGGTTGAAGACCCGGTAGTAGGGCGAGGCGTCGGTGCCGGTGCCCGCCACCCACTGCCAGCCGTGGTTGTTGCTGGCGAGGTCGCCGTCGACCAGGTGCCGCATGAACCACCGCGCGCCGAGCGTCCACTCCTGGTGCAGGTCCTTCACCAGGAACGAGGCGACGATCATCCGCACCCGGTTGTGCACGTAGGCCTCGCCCAGCAGCTGGCGCATGCCGGCGTCGACGATCGGGAAGCCGGTGCGCCCCGTCTCCCAGGCGCGCACCAGCTCCTGCGCGTGCGGGCCGTCGTCGTAGCCCATCGCCCGCAGCTCCGGCTTCAGGTACTCGCGCGCCGACTCCGGCCGGTGCCACAGGACGTCGGCGTAGAAGTCCCGCCAGGCCAGCTCGTCGGTGTACCGGCGCACCGGCTCCGCCTGCCCGGCCGCCGCGAGGTCGGCCAGCAGCGTCCGGGGGTGGATGCAGCCGTACTTCAGGTAGGCCGACATCCGGCTGGTCCCGTCACCGGCCGGGGTGTTGCGCCCGTCGGCGTAGCCGGGCAGCCGCTCGTCGCGGAACCGCGCCCAGGCGGCCAGCGCGGCGGCCTCCCCGGCCGGCGGGAGCGTCACACCGTCGAGCTCGGGTGCCGGGGGGCGGTCGTCGGAGCGGACGCCGGTGCGCCAGCGGACGTCGCCGGGCGACGACGCCGGTGCCCGCCAGCCGTGCTCCCGCCAGGCCCGGGCGAAGGGCGAGAACACCTGGAACGGCGTCCCGTCGCGCTTGGTGACCCGCCCGGGCGTCACCGCGTACGGCGAGCCGGTGCGCACCAGCGGGACCTCGCCCAGCGCCCGCTCCACCGCGTCGTCGCGGCGGCGGCCGTACGGCCCGGCGTCCGCGCTGACGTGCACCGACGTGGCGCCCACCTCGCCGGCCAGCGCGGGCAGCACCCGGGCCGGGTCGCCGCGGCGCAGCACGAGCGCGCCCCCGAGGTCGTCCTCCAGGGCGGTCAGGCAGTCGAGGAGGAAGCGGCGGCGGGGCCCGCCGGAGGGCCCCCACAGCCGCTCGTCGAACACGAACACCGGGACGACGTCGCCGTCCGGACCCGTCGCGTCGCGCGCGGCCAGCAGGGCGGGGTGGTCACCCAGGCGCAGGTCGCGGCGGAACCAGAGCAGCGCGGTGGGCACCCGGCCGAGCGTAGGAGCGACGCGGCGGGGGCGCCCGGCGGCCGGTTCAGGCGGGGCGGTCCAGGCCGTCCAGCCCGAGCACGCGCCACAGCCCCGTCCGGCGGAGGAGCCCCATCGTGCGCCGGTTGGCCCCGCGGACGACGACGCTGCCCCCGCGGGCCCGGCACGCCCGGTGCGCGGTGAGGAGGCTGGCCGCCGCCGGGCTGGACAGGTGCTCCACGTCGCGGACGTCGACGACCACCCGCCGGGCACCGGTGATGAGGGCGTCGTGCAGGGCCCACCGGATGTCGGCGACCCCGTCGGCCAGCATCTCCTCGGTCAGCCGCAGCACGACCTCGCCGGAGTCGTGCCGGGAGGAGCCGGTGGTACCGGGATCGCGCTGGGCGCGGTCGGCAGCGTGCACGGTGGTCTCCTCCGCGGTCGGGATCCGCTCTCACTGCAGCCTGGCGGGCGCAGTTTGCGATCTCCCCGGTCACGACATTGCGATCCGATGACGGTGCCCGCCCTGCCCGGGGGCGCGGGAGCGCGGTGGGAGCATGACCGCGTGTCGTTGCGGATCATGATCGTGGAGGACGACGACTCCATCCGGACCGCGCTGCGGTGGGCGCTGGAGGACGAGGGGTACGACGTCGCCGAGGCCGCCTCGGGCGAGGACGCCGTCCGCATGGTGGGCATCGCCGCGCCGGACATGATGATCGTCGACCTGATGCTCGGGGCGGTGGACGGTCTCACCGTGATCCGCGAGGTGCGCCGCGACCACGACCTGCCCGTCGTCGTCGTCAGCGCCCGCGCCGACACGCAGGACATCGTCGAGGCGCTGGAGGCCGGCGCCGACGACTACGTGACCAAGCCGTTCCAGGTCAAGGAGATCACCGCGCGGCTGAAGGCGCTGCGCCGGCGGACCGCCGCGGTGCCGGCGGGGGCCCCGGCCGTCGCGACCCGGCCGGGCGTGGTGCTCGACCACGACCCCGAGGCGCCGCTCGTGCTGCGGGAGGCCAGCGGGACGGTCTACCGCGGCGACCGGCAGCTCCCCCTCACGCTGACCGAGTTCCGGGTGCTCTGCGAGCTGGCCGCGGCGCCGGGGCGGGTCTTCAGCCGGCAGGCGCTGCTCGAGCGCGTGTGGGACCACGGGTTCTTCGGCGACGAGCGGATCGTCGACGTCCACGTGCGGCGGTTGCGCACCAAGGTCGAGCGGGACCCCGGGAACCCGCGGCTCGTGGTGACCGTCCGGGGGCTGGGCTACCGCCTGGACCCGCAGTGAGACCGGTCCCCGGGCGGCGGGGGCTGCGGGGCCGGATCGTCGTGGGCTTCGCCGCCAGCACCCTGCTGGTCTCGGCGGTGCTGGTGACCACCACCTGGCTGCTGGCCCGCAGCTTCCTGGTGGAGCAGCGCGAGCAGGCGCTCACCCAGCAGGCGTTCGCCGATGCCGAGGTGCTGCGCACCCGGCTGGCCGCCGCCGGGGTCGACGTCGGGGCGGTGCTGGGCGAGCTCGTCCCCTTCGGCGACGCCGAGGTCGTCGTGCGGAGCGGGGACGACTGGTACTCCTCGAGCCTGGAGGTGGGGCGGCGCGACGTCCCCGCGGGGCTGCGCCAGGTGGTGGCCGACGGCGCGGCCGGCGCGCAGCGGGTCGACACCGCGGACGGCCCGCGGCTGGTCGTCGCCGTCCCCGTGGTGAGCGCGGGCGTCGAGGTGTACGAGATCGCGCCGCTGGACGACCTCGCGGCGCTGCTGGGCACGCTCGGGGTGGTGCTGGGCGCGGGCGCCGGCGTCGCCACCCTGGCGGGGGCCGGGTTCGGCGCGTGGGCCAGCCGGCGCGCCGTCTCCCCGCTGGAGCAGGTCGCCGGCGCGGCCACCCGCATCGCCGGCGGTGAGCTCTCCACCCGCCTCCCACCGACCGACGACCCCGACCTGGTGGGCATCGTGGCGGCCTTCAACAGCATGGTCGACGCCCTCGCCGCCCGGATCTCGCGGGACGCCCGGTTCGTCGGCGACGTCAGCCACGAGCTGCGCAGCCCGCTCACCAGCCTCACCACGAGCGTCGAGGTGCTGGCCACCCGGCGGGAGGAGCTGCCGCCGCGGGCCCAGCAGGCCCTCGCCCTGGTCGAGGGCCAGGTGACGCGCTTGCGGGTCACCCTCGACGACCTGCTGGAGCTGGCCTGGATGGACGGGGCCGACCACGGGCACGACGTCGTCCCCGTGCCGATGGCCGCCCTCGTGCGGGAGGTGCTGGAGGGGACCGGCCGGCCGGTCGACCTGCTGGAGGCCGGTCCCGGCGAGGGGAGCACGGTGCTGGGGGACAAGTCACGGCTGGAGCGGGCCGTGCGCAACCTCCTGGACAACGCCGACCGCTACGGCGGCGGGCCCGAGCGGGTGGCGGTCCGGCGCTGCGAGGGCTCCGTGGAGGTCACGGTGGACGACGCCGGGCCGGGGGTCGCCCCGCTGGACCGCGAGCGGATCTTCGAGCGCTTCGCCCGGGCCCCGGGTTCGGCCCGTCGCTCGCTGCCCGGCGCCGGCCTGGGGTTGGCGATCGTGGCGGAGACCGCCGCCCAGCACGGGGGTGCGGCGTGGTGCGAGGCGAGCCCGTGCGGCGGGGCGCGCTTCGTCCTCTCCCTGCCGGCGGCGCGGTCGTGACCCGCCTGCGCCGGCTGGGCGCCGGCGGCGTGCTGGGGGCCGTCGTCGCCGGGGTGGTGTCCTGCGGGGTGCCCACCGGATCGGGACCGACGACGATCGCGCCGTCCGACGTCCCGTACGGGCTCGCCGCGCCGACGCCGGCTCCCTCGGCGGCGCCGTCGGCGGTACCCGGTGAGGTGGGCTGGGCCTACCTGATCGGCCCCGACGAGGCGCTCGTCCCCCGGGCCCGGGACAGCGGGAGCGGGTCGGCCGAGGAGCGGCTGGCCGACCTGCTGAGCGCCCTGGCCGCGGGGCCGACCGGGGACGAGCGGGCCGAGGGGCTGTCCACGGCGCTCCCGTCCGGGACGACGCTGGAGGTGTCCGGCATCGACGGCGGCACGGCAACGATCGATCTCGCGGGCGCCTCCCCGCTGTCCTCCGGCCGGCGGGCGGTCGCCCAGATCGTGCTCACCGCGGCGAGCCTGCCGGGGATCGACGCCGTCCTGCTCACCAGCGACGGCCAGCCGGTGGAGGCGCCGCTGCCCTCCGGGGCGCTCACCGACGAGCCGCTGCTCCCGGCCGACTACGCCGCCTTCCTCAACCCGCCCCCGGTGTCCCCGGCGGCCACCACGCCGGCCCCGACCGCCGGGGTGGCGGCCCCGTTCGCCGCCGACACCCGGCCCGACACGGCCGCGGCGTCCCCCGGGGCCGCGGTGACGGTGACCGACGTCCGCGCCGGCCGCCAGGCGGGGTTCGACCGGGTGGTGCTCGAGGTGGCCGGTGCGGGGCTGCCCGGGTGGGCCGCCCGTTACGTCCCCGACCCCCTGTCGGCGGGCAGCGGGCTGCCGGTGGACGTCGCCGGGGACGCCGTCCTGCAGCTCGTCCTCACCGGCGTGGGCCTGCCCGGGGACACCGGCGTCGCGCCCTACGCCGGACCGGACCCGGTCGTCCTGGACGGCCCCGCCGTCCGGGAGGTCGTGATCGACTCGGTCTTCGAGGGGCAGCTGGTGGCCTTCCTCGGGACCGCGGGCGAGCGCCCGTTCCGCGTCTACCGGCTGCAGAGCCCGAACCGGGTGGTGATCGAGGTGCTGCACCAGGGGTGACGCGCGAGGGCCTGCGCTGCGGATCGGCTCCGGGGCGCAGGCCCGGGCAGGGCGCGACCGGTCACCAGCGGTGGGCGACGTCGATCACCAGGCGGACCGCGTCGTCCCCGGGGGCACCGACCAGGGTGAAGGTGCGGAAGGGCAGCCGGGCGCGGGTGCCGACGCCGAGGGTGGTGCGGCCCTCGTACGAACCGGCCCAGGCGACCTGCTCGAGCGTGCGGAAGCCGTCGACGTCCACGACCTCGCCGCGGCTGGGCGGCAGGTAGGTGGCCCGGCCGTGCCGATCGTGGGCGGGGGAGTGGACGACGACCTCCAGCGCGGCCCCGCCGGCCAGCGGGACGACGTCGCCCGTGCCCTCCTGCTGCACCGCACCGACGTAGCGCACCGAGTAGCCGGTGGGCGTCGCGGGACCGTGCAGGTCGACGACCAGGCGGTCGAAGCAGGCGTGCCGGCCGGCGCGGACGTCGGTCACGGTCAGGCCGGCGGCGGTCGCCGCGCCGGCCTCCGGCAGCGAGCCCCACACCAGCCCGCAGTACGGCGTGCGCGCCGCGGCCGAGGCGGGGCCGAGCAGGCCGAGCAGCAGCGCGACCACGCCGCCGACGACCGCCAGGGGAACGGGTCCGATCCTCGTCACGATGGCCTCCATCCACCGGGCCCGCGCCCCTGCGGAGCGGGCCTCCGACCGGAGGTGTACTCCCGTCCGGGGGCCGCGCAGGCGGCCGCAACAGGGTCTCCACCGGGTCGTCGCGGGCGTCATGCGGTCGTCGCAGCTCCGCAAGACCCCCGCCGCCGGACCGCCGTCGCCGGGTCAACCGATCGGGGGCCGCGCCGGGGCCGCATCCGGTGGATCATGGTCGGGTGCCCGAGTTGCCCGAGGTGGAGGCGTTGGCGGCGTTCCTGCGCGAGAACGCCGTCGGCCACGTGCTGGCGCGCGCCGACCTCGCCGCCGTCCAGGCGATCAAGACCTTCGACCCGCCGCTGTCCGCGCTCGCCGGCCTGGAGATCACCGGGGCCGCCCGGCACGGCAAGTTCCTCGACCTCGACGTCGCGGGGCTGCACCTCGTCGTCCACCTCGCGCGGGCGGGCTGGCTGCACTGGCGGGAGAACCTGCCCACCGCGCCGCCGAAGCCCGGCAAGGGCCCGCTGGCGCTGCGCGTGCACCTCGACGACGGCAACGGGTTCGACCTCACCGAGCAGGGGACGCGCAAGGGGCTGGCCGTCCACGTCGTCCGGTCGCCGGCGGAGGTGCCGGGGATCGCGCGCCTCGGGCCGGACGCCCTCGAGGTGGACCGGGAGACCTTCGCCCGGCTGATGGCCGGCCGGTCGGGGCAGCTCAAGGGCGCGCTCACCGACCAGACCCTGGTGGCCGGCATCGGCAACGCCTACTCCGACGAGATCCTGCACGCCGCGCGGCTGTCACCGTTCAAGATGGCCGACAAGCTGACCGACGACGAACTGGTCCGTCTCTTCGATGCGGTGCGCGAGACCCTCACCGGGGCGCTGGGCCGCCAGGTGGGCCAGCGGGCCGCCACGATGAAGGGGGAGAAGCGCTCGGGCCTGCAGGTGCACGCCCGCACCGGCCTGCCGTGCCCGGTCTGCGGCGACACCGTCCGCGAGGTCAGCTTCGCCGACACCTCGCTCCAGTACTGCCCGACCTGCCAGACCGGGGGCAAGCCGCTGGCCGACCGGCGGATGTCGAAGCTGCTGCGCTGACCGCGGCCTGCGGCCACGATCCCCGAACCTGATCGTGGCGCGTCCTCCCTCGTGGTGCGCGGTGAGGGAGGACGCCGTGCGGTGGGGGAGGACGGCGGCTGGGGCGGGGCGTCGTCCTACGCGAGGATCTCCCGGGTCACCGCCGACTGCTCCGTCAGCACCCCGCCGATGACCTGCTGGGTCTCGTTGATGCTCTCGACCGTGGTGCTGATGGCGGCCAGCGCCGACACGACCCGCTCCACCTGCTGCTGGATCGCGGTCACCTTCGCGTCGACGTCGGTCGTCGCCCGCGCCGTCTCCAGCGCGAGCTCCTTGACCTCGTTGGCGACGACGGCGAACCCGCGGCCGGCCTCCCCGGCCCGGGCCGCCTCGATGGTGGCGTTCAGCGCGAGCAGGTTGGTCTGGTCGGCGATCCCGCGGATCACCTTGACCACCTTGCCGATGTCCTGGCTCGACTCGCCCAGACCGGCGACCTCGTGGTTGGCCTCGGCGGCCAGCCGCTGCCCGTCGGTGGCCACCGACGTCGCCGACAGCACGTTCCGCTCGACCTCGGTGATCGACTCGATCAGTTGCTCGCCGGCCAGCGACAGCCGCTCGGAGGCGGCGAAGCGCTCCAGTGCCTGGCCGAGCAGGAACGCGGCGCTGCGCAGCGCCGCGGCGCGTCCCGGGGCGAGGACGAGGGTGCGGGTCGCGAAGAAGTCCATGGTCCCGACGACCTCGCCGGAGACCAGGATGGGCAGGCAGACGCCGGACCTCACGCCCGCGCGCCGGGCGGCCGGGGCCCGCACGCAGTCGGTCATCTCGGCGAGGTCCTCGACGAAGAACAGGTCGCGGGTCTTCCAGGCCCGGCCGGACAGGCCGACGCCCTCGGTGAACGACGCCCGGAGGGTGACCTCCCGGAACTCCTGCCCCGCGCTGCCGGACTCCAGGACGAAGTGCAGCGCGCGGTCGGCGGGGTCGATCGCCCAGTAGGAGCCGTAGTCCCACCCGAAGCCGTCGCGGATGGTCTCCAGGGCCCGCGTCATCGCCTGCTCGCGGGTGCTCGCCCGGCTGACCTCGCGCAGCAGGTCGGTGACCGCCTGCGTGTCCTCGGCGGCCTTCGCCTGGCGGACGGCGGCGGACACCCGCTCGACGGCCTGCGAGACGAGCACCCCGACGGCACGCAGCGTGGCCAGCCGCTCGGCGGAGAGGTCCAGCGTCTCGGTGGCGAAGAAGTCCATGGTCCCGGTGACGGCGCCGTCCTCCAGGACCGGGAAGCAGATGCCGCTGCGGACGCCCACCCGCTGGGCCACCGGCGCCCGGACGCAGTCGCGCAGCAGGCCGAGGTCGGTGACCGCGACCAGGTCCCGGGTGCCCCAGGCGCGCCCGGCCAGCCCGACGCCCTCGCGGAAGGAGGCCGCGCGGGTCACCTTCCCGAACTCGGGTCCGGCGTCGCCCGACTCCTGCGCGAAGCGCAGCACCTGCTCAGCGGCGTCCACCCGCCAGTAGGAGCCGTAGGCCCAGCCGAAGTGCTGCCGCACCAGGTCCAGCGCGGCGGTCACGGCCTCCGCGGTGGTCGTGGCGCGGCCGAGGGCGGTCACGACCGCGGTCACGGCCTCGACGTTGGCCCGGGCCTCGGCGATCTGCACGTCGTGCACGGGAGCCGACCGGCGTCGGTTGAACGGGGGCATGGCTGCACCCTCTCCATCGATGGTGTCGGGGGACCATCGGAGGCCAGGTGGGGTCGTTGAGTCCGAATCGGTATCTCTTACCCGAACGTGTTGCGTGCAACCGATCCGGTGTCGTCCGGTTCCGCTGTCAGTCCGGGAGCAGCGACACCAGCCGGGTCAGCGCGCGGACCAGCACGCTGCTGCCGACGCCGGCGTCGTCCTGGTGCGCAGCGGCGCCGGCCGAGCCGACCGCGCTCCACCAGTCGCGCAGCGGCGGCGGGGAGAGCACGTCGACCCGCTCACCCGGCTGGGGGACGACGACGTCCACACCGCGGGCGCCCGCCGCGGCCAGCAGTCGCTCCACCGGCTCGGACCAGCGGTGGAACGCCAGGTTGAAGGTGGCCCAGTGCACCGGCAGCAGCACGCGCCCCCCGAGGTCGCCGTGCGCGCGCACCGCCTCCTCCGGGTCCATGTGGATGGCGTGCCAGGCGTCGTTGTAGGCCCCGATCGGCAGCAGGGTCAGGTCGAACGGGCCCAGCCGGGCGCCGATGCCAGCGAAGGCCGGGGTGTAGCCGGTGTCCCCGCCGAAGAAGACCCGGTGCCGGGGGCCGGCGACCACCCAGGAGGCCCAGAGGGTGGTGTCGCGGTGGAAGTAGCGCCCGGAGAAGTGCCGCGCCTCGGTGCAGGTGAGCGCCAGGTCGCCGATGCGGTGCTCGCCGTCCCAGTCCAGCTCGACGATCCGCTCCTCGGGCACCCCCCACTTGCGCAGGTGCTCGCCGATGCCGAGCGGCACCACCCAGGGCGCGCGCTGGGTGCGCAGCAGGGTCCGCACGGTCGGCAGGTCCAGGTGGTCGTAGTGGTCGTGCGAGATGAGCACCGCGTCGACCGGGGGCAGCTCCTCGAGCGCCAGCGGGGGCTCGTGCAGCCGGGTGGGGCCGATGATCGGCGACGGCGAGACGCGGTGGCCCCACACCGGGTCGAGCAGCACCCGCCGGCCGTCGACCTCCAGCAGGGCGCTGGCGTGGCCGAACCAGGTGACGGCGAGCTCGGCGGCGTCGGCGGGCAGGTCGGCCTGCGCGAGCGGGATGGGGGCGCCGGGCAGGCCGACGTGCCGCTCCTCGTGCCACTGCCGCAGCAACCCGTCGCGGGTGTTCGCGGGGGAGAGCGCGGGGGTGGGCATCCGGTTGTGGAACTTGCCGTCGGAGAACTGCGGCGACCCGGCGACCACCGGGCGCAGCCGGCGGCGGTGGGCGCCCAGCGCGGTCGGCAGGCCCCAGGCGGCGGTGGCCACCCAGCTCACGGGGCCGGCGAGCAGGGCGGCGGTGAGGGCGGTGCGGGCAGCGATGCGGGACGGCACAGTTCGAGCATCCCAGCCGGAGGTGGACGGCGGCTGTGAGGAGCGTCCTCCCTCACCGCGGGAGGTGAGGGGGGACGCTCCGGGATCGGGGACCCTGATCCCGGCGGGTCAGCCGGCGATCGCGGCCACCGGCGGGGTCCGCGCCGCCCGGCGGGCCGGCAGCACCGAGGCGAGCAGCCCGGCCACCGTCGCGACCAGCACGATCGCGCCCACCTGCAGCCACGGCATGCTCAGCACCAGCTCGCCGTAGGAGCCGAGCACCGAGGCGACGCCGACGAGCCCGTAGAAGCTGCCCAGCAGCACGCCGAGCACCGCCGCCACGCCGGCGACCAGGGCGGACTCCCAGGCGAGCAGCCCGCGCAGCTGCCCCCGGGTGAGGCCCAGCGCCCGCAGCAGCCCGTTCTCCTGCCGCCGCTCGACCACCGACAGGGCCAGCGTGTTGCCCACCCCGATCAGGGCGATCACCACCGCCACGCCCAGCAGGCCGGTCACGACGAGCAGCAGCACGTCGAGCACGGAGTCGATCGCGGCCCGCTCGCTGGCCAGCCCGGTGACGAAGGCGAACGGCATGGCGGCGGTGGCGACGTCGGTGACCTCGTCGATCACGTCGGTGTGGTCGGCGTCGTCGGCCAGCCGCAGCCAGACGGTGTCGACGGCGGCCTCGGGCGCGAGCCGGGCCAGCTCGGCGACGGGCAGGGTGGGCCGCTCGACGTCGCCGTACAGGGCGGTGAGGGTCGCCGTCCGGTCGCCTGCGGTGAAGGTGACCGGCCCGCCGGCCGGGATCCCCCAGCTGGAGTCGGCCCACCACGGCAGCACGACCTCGCCGGCCGCCGGGATCGGCACGTCGCCGGTCGAGCGCAGCACGGGCGCCGCGGTCGCGGCGTCCAGCCCGGAGACGCCGGTCTCCTGGCCGTCCGGCCCGGTCACCGTCGCGGCGGTGAGGGACGACGCCGCCACCACCCCGTCGACCGCGGCCAGCCGGCCCGGCAGCGACGCGGGCACGGACCCGTCGCCCTGGACGATCACGTCGGTGGGGTACTGGGCGGCCAGCCCGGCCTGCGCGGTGGCCCGCGTCGACGCCGCCCCGACGACCATGGCGGTGATCAGGGTGACGCCGATGAGCAGCGCGGTCGCCGTGGCCGCCGTCCGCCGGGGGTTGCGGGTGGCGTTGCCGGCGGCGAGCCGGCCCGGCACGCCGCCCAGCCGGGCGGCCAGCCGGCCGACGGCGCCCACGACCGGGGGCACCGCCCGCTGGGCCAGCAGCACGACGCCGAGGAAGCTCAGCGCCCCGCCCGGCAGCGCGACCAGGACGTCGGCCAGCGCGACGCCGACCCCCATGAGCAGCACCCCGGGGACCAGCAGCAGCAGTCCGAGCACCAGGCGCAGCGCCCCGCCCCGCGACCGCAGCGGTGCGGGGTCGGCCGGCCGGAGCGCGGCGAGCGGCGCGACCTTCGTGGCGGCGCGGGCGGGCGCGAGCGCGGCGAGCAAGGTGGTGGCCGTGCCGACGGCCAGCCCGGCGGCGACCGCGATCCACGGCACGGACAGCCCCGAGAGCGGGACCGGGGAGTCGGCGGCCTCGGCGACCGCCGAGACGGCCGCGGCCAGGCCGATGCCGGCCAGGACGCCGACGGCCGACGCGGCCAGGCCGGTCAGGGCGGCCTCGCCCAGCACGCTGCGGCGCACCTGGCGGGCGGTCGCCCCCACGCAGCGCAGCAGCGCCAGCTCCCGGGTCCGCTGGGCGAGCAGGACGGCGAACGTGTTGGCGATGACGAGGCCCGCCACCAGCACCGCCACCGTGGCGAAGACCAGCAGCACCGCGGTGAGCGCCATCGTGTCGCCGGTCAGCTGCGCAGCGGCCTCCTCGGCCTGCTCGGTGCCGGTGCGCACCGCGACCTGCCGGTCGGCCAGGGCGGCGGCGACCTGCTGCACCACGTCCCCGGCCGGCACGCCCTCGACCCCGGCCACCCGGAGCTCGACGGGGTCGACGGCGCCCCAGGCGCGCAGCTGCTCGGCGGTGCCCCAGAGGCGGCCGTAGATGCCGGCGGTGGGGTCGCCGCCCAGGTCGACGACGCCGGTGACCGTGACGGAGGAGTCCCGCTCCGTGCCGTCGGGCGCGAAGGAGGTCACCGGGAACCTGTCCCCGACGGTCGCGCCGGTGCGCTCGCTCACCGCGATCTCACCGGGCGCGTCGGGCAGCTCGCCGTCGGCCAGCGACTGCCAGCGCAGCGCCGGTGCGTCGGCGACCGACTCGGCGAGCAGGTACTGCTGCCCCGTGCGGCCGGGCAGCAGCGCCTGCACGCCGGTCTCCCAGGTGGTGTCGACCGCGGCGACGCCGTCCAGCGCCGCGATGCGGTCCAGCTCGTCGGCCAGGCCGGAGCCGTCGTCCGAGGTGACCACCGCGTCGACGCCGACGTAGGGGGCGCCCACGGCGTCCAGGACCGTGGCACGGGAGGTCTGGTTGAGCACCAGGGTGGCGACGACGAAGCCCACGGCGATGACGATCGCCAGGGTGGAGGCGATCAGCCGGGGCAGGTGCGCCCGGATGCTCGCCAGGGTGACTGCGCGCATGACGTCAGGCCCCCAGGCCGCGGAGGGCGTCGAGCACGGAGGCGGCGGTCGGGTCGGTGAGCTCGCCGGCCAGCCGGCCGTCGGCCAGCAGCACCACGCGGTCGGCGTAGGCGGCGGCCGAGGGGTCGTGGGTGACCATGACGACGGTCTGGCCGGTCTCCTTGACGCTGGAGCGGAGCAGGCCCAGCACCTCCGCACCGCTGCGGGAGTCGAGGTTGCCGGTGGGCTCGTCGGCGAAGACGACGTCGGGGCGGGGCAGCAGCGCGCGGGCGATCGCCACCCGCTGCTGCTGGCCGCCGGAGAGCTCGTGCGGGCGGTGCCCCAGGCGCTCGCGGAGGCCGAGCCGGGCGACGACGTCGTCGAACCACGCCGGGTCGGGGCGCTGCCCGGCCAGCTGCATCGGCAGCACGATGTTGTCGCGCGCCGGCAGCACGGGCAGCAGGTTGAACGCCTGGAAGACGAAGCCGATCCGCTGGCGGCGCAGCCCGGTGAGCTGGTCGTCCCGGAGGCTGGTCAGCTCGGTGTCGCCCAGCCACACCTGCCCGGCGGTGGCGGCGTCCAGCCCCGCCAGGCAGTGCATCAGCGTGGACTTGCCGCTGCCGGAGGGGCCCATGATCGCGGTGAACCCGCCGCGGGCGAAGGCGACGTCGACACCGGCCAGTGCGTGGACGGCGGTCTCGCCCCCGCCGTAGGTCTTGCGCAGGCCGGCGGCGCGGACGGCGGCGCCGGACAGGGACGCCGGCTGCTCGCCGGGGACGGTCATGACGGGGACGGGCACTTCGGACCTCCGCGGGACAGCTGATCGGGACGGTGATCACGCTGCCGCCCGGCGCCGTCCTCCCGCGTCGGAGCACGGGCCGGTCCTCGCCGAGGCCGTGGTCGTCCCGTGGGTGGACCGGCCGTCATGCCGCGGGTGGACCCCGTTCCGGCGTCATGTGCACAAAACGCCCTCGGGGGCGGGTCAGGCGTTGCGGAGCAGGTCCGCGGGGGCGACCAGCCCGGTGCGGTAGGCCAGGACGACGGCCTGCACGCGGTCCCGGGAGCCGGTCTTGGCCAGCACCCGCCCGACGTGCGTCTTCACCGTGGCCTCGCTGACGACGAAGTGCGCGGCGATCTCGGTGTTGGTCGCGCCGTAGGCCATCTGCTCGAGCACCTCGCGCTCGCGCGGCGTGAGCTCGGCCAGGGCCCCGTCGTCGGCGCCGGCCGGTGCGACGGCCGCCCCGCCCCGCAGGATCGGCGCGACGTGCTGCAGCAGCCGGCGGGTGGAGCTCGCCGCGATCACCGAGTCGCCGGCGTGCACGGTCCGGATCGCCGCGAGCATCTCCTCCGGGGCGGCGTCCTTGAGCAGGAAGCCGCTGGCCCCGGCGCCGATCGCGGCGACCACGTACTCGTCGAGGTCGAAGGTGGTGAGGACGACGACCCGCGGTGGCCCGGGCAGCGCGGTGATCCGCCGGGTGCCCTCGATGCCGTCGGTGCCGGGCATGCGGATGTCCATGAGGACGACGTCGGCCGGCGTGCGGGCCAGCACCTCGACCGCCGCCGCGCCGTCGCCGGCCTCCCCCACCACGGTGAGGTCGGGCTGGGAGTCGATGACCATGCGGAACCCGGCCCGCACCATCTGCTGGTCGTCCACGAGGAGGACCCGGATCGCGCTCATCGGGGCGAACGGTAGGGCAGGGCGGCGTGCACCCCGAACCCGCCACCGGCGCGGGGCCCGGCCTCCAGGTGCCCGCCGTGCAGCAGGGCGCGCTCCCGCATGCCGCGCAGCCCCTGGCCCAGGCCGTCGGAGCCGTCGACCGTGGCCGCGGCGCCGCGGCCGTCGTCGAGCACCGAGAGCTCCAGCGCGTCGGACCGCCACTGCAGCCGCACCCAGGCGCGGCCGGCCGGGCCGGCGTGCTTGAGCACGTTGGTGAGCGACTCCTGCACGATGCGGTAGGCGGCCAGCTGCGGGCCGGCGGGCATCGGCTGCGGCGTCCCCTCCTCGATGAGGTCGACGTCCAGGCCGCTGCCCCGCACGTCCTCGACCAGGTCGGGGGATCGCGGCGACGTCGGGTTGCGGGGCGTACTCCTCGCTGCCGCCGTCCCGGAGCACGCCGAGCAGGGCCCGCATGTCGGTGAGCGCCTGCCGGCCGGTGGCGGCGATCGCCTCCAGCGCGTCGGTCGCCGCCCGCGGGTCGGCCCGGCCGGCGTAGCGGCCCCCGTCGGCCTGGGCGATGACGACCGAGAGGGAGTGCGCGACGACGTCGTGCATCTCGCGCGCGATGCGGGCGCGCTCGGCGGTCGCGGCCAGCCGCATCTCCTGGTCGCGCTCCAGCTCGAGCAGCTGCGCCCGCTCCTCCAGGGCGGCCAGCCGCTGCAGCCGCGCGCGCCGCAGGTCGCCCAGCGCCCAGGCGGCGACCACCGCCACGCCGATGGACCCCGCGGGGACGACGGCGTCGACGACGTCGCTGGAGTAGTAGCGCAGGCTCGCGAGGACCGCACCCACCAGCCCGACGGCCAGCCCCGCCTGCCCGGCCCACCGCGGGGCGTACGCGGCCAGCGAGTAGACCATCACCAGCGCGGCGTAGTTGGCCGCCAGGAACTGGTCGGAGACCAGCAGCTCCAGCAGCCCGGCCGCGACGACGACGGCCGCCGCCGGGACCGGCGCGCGCCGGCGCCAGGCCAGCGGCGCCACGAGCAGCACACCCACGAGGAACGAGGCGCCCTGGCTGGACCAGTAGGTGCCGGCGGGCAGGACGACGGTGACCAGGCCGATGAGCGCGGCCAGCGCGGTGTCGACGACGAACGGCCGGTCCCGCAGCCACGGGGCCAGGTGCTCGACGGGCGACCGTTCCATGCCCGGGAGCCTAGGGACCGCGAACGCCGGCCTCGTCGCCCCGCGGGATGATCCGCGGGTCGTCCCGCGGGGGGATCAGTCCTCGGGGGTCGGGTCCTCCGGGGCCTCGAAGCCGCCCTGGCCGGGGGGCTCGGAGACCACCGGCGCCTCCATGGTGACCTCGCCGGCCTGCTCGAACACGAAGGTGACGGGGATCGACTGCGACGAGCGGAGGTCCGTGGACAGGTCGGTCAGGAGCACCGACGGCGGGCCCTCGGGCTCCAGGTAGACGTTGTCCTCCTCGGGGATCTCGATCGTCCCGGCGGAACCGTCCAGCGGGACCAGCTCCGCGCCGGCGAAGTCCTCACCGCGGACCTCGACCAGCTGGTCACCCGTGGTGCCGGTGTTCGCGATGGCCGCGTAGAGCCGGACGTCCTCGCCCACCTCCCACACGCCGTCCTCGGGGAAGGCCAGCCCCAGCGCGGTGATCTTGATGTCCTCGGTCACGGCCTCGTCCGGCCCGGGGTTGCCGCCGATCACCTCGTCGCCGGGGACGTCGAGCGGGTTGTCGAGGTCGTCGACCCCCGGGCTGTCGGCGCCCCCTTCCCCACCGCAGGCGGCGAGGGGCAGGGTGGCGGCGAGGAGCAGTGCGGCGAGCGGGTGCCTGCGCGTGCGGCGGGTCATCCTGGTCCTTCCGGGGGATCTCTCGTACGACCGTCCCCGGTTACCCCCGGCCGGTCACCGGCACCCCTCGGCGGGCGGGCCGCAACAGACTTGTCGCATTGGGGAGGGCGCGTGGACGACGACCGGACCGGGCCGGTGCCCGACGAGGGCGGTGACCCGGCGTGCTGGCTGCGCCGGGTCTGCCCCGCCTGCGGTGGGCTGGCCGATGACGACCCGCCCACCACCTGCCCCCGGTGCGGGGAGGACCTGCCGGCGGGGTGAGCGGGTCAGGCGGCCGCGCGCGTGCGCCCGGCCGCACGGAAGTCGCAGAGCGCGTCCCGGAGCGCCACGCCCAGCCGGTCGGCGGGCAGGTGCAGCTCGACGCGGGGGTCCAGCGGCAGCCCGGCGGACGGCGGGCCGGCCAGCAGCGCCAGGTCGGCGTCCAGGGCCTGCTGCTCGGCCGCGGCGTGGGCGGCCAGCAGCGCGCGCGACGGCAGCGGCCGGCCGGGCCCGGACGCGTGCAGGACCCGGGTGAGCACGCGGGTGGAGTCGGCGTCCTCGGGCTGGAGCAGGGTCACCACGGTCGTCGTCGCCCCCGAGTCCAGCTGGTCGCGGCGCACCCGCAGCGCGAACGGGGCCCGGTGCACGTAGGTGACGCGGCGGCGCTGCCGCAGCGGGCGTCCGCCCAGCGCCACCTCGGGGTCCAGCGGGTCGTCGCACCACTGCTCCTGCACCGAGCGGAACCCGCCCGCCTCCCGGACCACCTCGTACGGCGGCACCTCCGGGTGGTCGGCGGCCCCCGTCGTCCCGCCGTGCACGAACGGCAACCGGGCGACGTCGAGCAGCAGGTCGGCGACGACGGCCGCGGGGGCCGGGGTGCGCCGGGGCGCCAGCCACCGGGACAGGAACCGGCGGTCGTCGTCCTCCGGCACCTCCAGCGGCGCCCCGGCCGGCGCGGCCGGGGCGAGCTCGACGACGCCCCACCGCTCGCGGACACCGTGCGCGGGTGGATCGGCCCGCAGCCCGTCGCCGTCCCTCCGCAGGGTCCACGTCCGGCCGAGCAACCGGACCTGCAGCCAGCCGCCGTCCCGGAGCTCGGGGGAGAGGGCCACCGGGTGCCAGGCCCGGTCCAGCGAGGGGTCGAGGTTCCCGAACACCGGGCCGCGCGGCGCGGCGACGGGCGGCGGCGCCTCGGGGACCGGCCGCTCGGCGGGCCGGGGCGGCAGCGGGAGGACGGTGCGGTCGGGGGCCAGCCACACCCAGCCGTGCCGCTCCTCAACCGCCCACGGCATCGCCAGGTCCGCCCGGGGCGGGGGCGCGCCGGCCGGCCCGAGCGAGGGCGCGGCCACGCACCGGCCGTCGGCGTCGAACCGCCAGCCGTGGCGCGGGCACTCCAGCCGGCCGTCGGTGACCGTGGCGGACGCGAGCGGGACGGCCCGGTGCGGGCAGCCGGCCGGGAAGGCGCTCACCTCGCCCCCCGGCCGCAGCCGGACCACCACCCAGGCGCGCCCGCCGGCGCCCACCGGCACCGGCGTCGTGCCCACGTCGGCGGCGCGGGCCACCGCGAACCACCCCGACGGCAGAGCGCTGATCGCGACCATGAGCCATTGCACCCGGGCCCTGTGCCTTCCGGGTTACGGCGGTGGAGCGATCCGGTCAACCCTGCGCCCGGCGGCGGCCACCGCACCGGTCGGCGGTCTCTACAGTGACCCCGACCACAGCCCGGCGGTTGCCCGGAGGGAGGGACCGTGTTGCGCGGAGCGCTGCGCTGGCTGCGCCCCGGCCACCTGGGCACGGAGGCCGAGCAGGCGACCTTCCGCACCCTCCACTCGGCCTCCCTCACGGCGCCGGAGCTGCGCGAGGGGCTGACCAGCGGCTCCGCCGGGCGCGCGATCCGGCACCTGCGGGACCTGCTCGGGGTGCCCGCCGTCGCGTTGACCGACACCGTGACGACGCTGGCCTGGGACGGCCGCTTCGGCCACCACGAGCAGGACGCGGCAGCCCTCGCCGCCGTCGTCGTGGAGTCGGGCGGCACGGTGGTGCTGGACCGCACGAGCTTCGCCTGCTCGGACGCCGGGTGCGGGCTGCGGCAGGTCGTGATCAGCCCGCTGGTGGTGGAGGACCGGGTGGTCGGCACCCTGCAGGCGTTCACCTCGTCGGCCTCCGCCGCGCTCGTGCGGGCCGTGACCGAGGTGGCGCGGTGGGTGTCGGGGAACCTGGAGCTGGCCGAGCTCGACGCCTCGCGGACGCGGCTGATGGAGGCGGAGGTGCGGGCGCTGCGGGCGCAGATCAGCCCCCACTTCATCTACAACTCGCTGACCGCGATCGCCTCGTTCGTCCGGACCGACCCGGTGCGGGCGCGCGAGCTGCTGCTGGAGTTCGCCGACTTCACCCGCTACTCCTTCAGCCACCACGGCGAGTACACGACGCTGGCCGAGGAGCTGCGGTCCATCGAGCGCTACCTGGTGCTGGAGAAGGCGCGGTTCGGTGACCGGCTGCAGGTCACGCTGCGGGTGGCGCAGGAGGTGCTGCCCGTCGCCGTCCCCTTCCTCTGCCTGCAGCCGCTCGTGGAGAACGCGGTGCGGCACGGCCTGGAGCGCAAGCCGGGCACCGGGACGGTGACCATCATCGCCGCCGACCAGGCCGGGGAGTGCCTGATCTCGGTCGAGGACGACGGCATCGGCGAGGACCCGGAGAAGGTGCGGCGGGCCCTCGCCGGCGACGTCTCGGTCGACTCGGTGGGGCTGGGCAACGTCGACGCCCGGCTGCGCACGGCGTTCGGGGACGACTACGGTCTGGTCGTCGAGACCGCCCCGGGCGCGGGGACGAAGGTCATCGTGCGGGTCCCCAAGTTCGCTCCCGGGGTGCGTCCGTGACCGAGCTGGCGAGGGCGCGGAACCGGACGGGCGACCGCCTGCGAGGAGGGGCCGTGACCGCAGACCGGTTGACCGTCCTGGTGGTCGACGACGAGCGCCCGGCCCTGGAGGAGCTGCGCTGGCTGCTCGAGCGGGACGCGCGCATCGGCACCGTGCTGGCCAGCGACTCGGCGACGGAGGCGTTGCGCCTGCTCCAGGAGCGGGCGGTCGACGCCGTCTTCCTCGACATCCGGATGCCCGGGCTCAGCGGCGTCGACCTGGCGCGCGTGCTTTCCCGGTTCAAGGTGCCGCCGCCGGTCGTCTTCGTCACCGCGCACGACGACCACGCGGTGGACGCGTTCGAGCTCGGCGCCGTCGACTACGTGCTCAAGCCGGTCCGCGACGACCGGCTGGCCGAGGCGGTCCGCCGGGTGGTCGGCGCCCGGAGCGGCGGGGCCGCGCCGGTGGACGACGACATCGCCGTGGAGCTGGGCGGGGTGACCAGGTTCGTCCCGCGCTCCAGCGTCCGGTACGTCGAGGCCCAGGGGGACTACGCGCGGCTGCACACCCCGTCGGGCAGCCACCTGGTCCGCGTGCCGCTGACCACCCTGGAGGAGAGCTGGAAGGACGCCGGCTTCGTCCGGATCCACCGGTCGCTCCTGGTCGCGCTCCAGCACGTCGAGGAGGTCCGGATGGACGGCGGCCGGTGCACCGTCGTCGTCGGCGGCAGCGAGCTGGTCGTCAGCCGGCGGCACACCCGGGAGCTGCGCGACCTCCTCGTCCGGCGCGCCCGGCCCGGCGCGCAGAACCGGGGCTGACCGGTGCCGGACAGCTCGCCCCGCCGGGTGCGCGTCACCAGCCCGCGCACCGGTGCCGCGCGCGTGCAGCGGGTCCCGGTCGCCCGCGAGATCGACGCGCAGACCGCCCTGGGCGAGGTGTACATGCGCTCGCTGCTGCGCTCCCAGCTCCGGCTGGCGCTGCTGGCCCTCGCCACCCTGGTCGTGGTGGTGGGCGGCATCCCCCTGCTGTTCTGGCTCGCGCCCGAGCTGTCGACGGTCGTGGTGCTCGCGGTGCCGCTGCCGTGGCTGCTGCTGGCCTTCGCCGTCTACCCGTTCCTGTTCGCCGTCGGCTGGCTCTACGTCCGGGCGGCCGAGCGCAACGAACGGGCCTTCACCGACGTGCTCGACCGCTCGTGACCCCGCGGCCGACGGGGGACCGGTCGTGAGCGCCGCGGGCTACAGCCTCCTCGCGGTGACGGCCGTCGTCGTCGCCACGCTGGCGGTGGGCGCGTACGGCTGGCGGTTCTCCCGCACCACCAGCGACTTCTTCGTGGCCTCCCGCACCGTGCGGCCCGGGCTGAACGCCTCGGCCATCGGCGGGGAGTACCTCTCGGCGGCGTCGTTCCTGGGCGTCGCCGGACTGGTGCTGGCGTTCGGCACGGAGATGCTCTGGTACCCGGTCGGCTGGACCGCCGGCTACCTCGTCCTGCTGGTCCTCGTCGCCGCGCCGCTGCGCCGCTCGGGCGCCTACACGCTCCCCGACTTCGCCGAGAGCCGGCTGGAGTCGCGGGGGGTGCGCCGGCTGTCGGCGCTGCTGGTCGTGGCGATCGGCTGGCTCTACCTCATGCCGCAGTTCCAGGGGGCGGGCCTCGCGCTGGCCGCCACGACGGGGACCGGGGCCTGGTTGGGCGGCGCGCTCGTCGCGACGGTGGTGCTGGTCAACGTGCTGTTCGGCGGCATGCGCAGCATCACCTTCGTCCAGGCCTTCCAGTACTGGCTCAAGCTGACCGCGCTGCTGTTCCCGCTGCTGTTCATGGTGACCATCTGGCTCGGCGACGGCGCCGTCTCCCCGGCCTCGACCGGCACGACGCCCGGGGACTCGTGGGAGTCGCCGCTGGCCGGGGCCGGCGACCACCGGCTCTACACCACCTACTCGATCATCGTGGCCACGTTCCTCGGCACGATGGGCCTCCCGCACGTGGTGGTGCGCTTCTACACCAACCCCGACGGGGCCGCGGCGCGGCGCACCACCCTGTTCGTGCTGGCCCTGCTGGGGCTCTTCTACCTCCTGCCGCCGGTGTACGGCGGGCTGGGCCGGCTGTACGCGCCGGACCTGATCGCCAGCGGGAACACCGAGTCGGTGGTGCTGGAGCTCCCGGCGCGCATGCTGGCCGGGACGCTGGGCGACCTGCTGTCGGCCCTGACCACGGCGGGGGCGTTCGCCGCGTTCCTGTCGACGTCGTCCGGGCTGACCGTCGCGGTGGCCGGCGTCATCAGCCAGGACGTGCTGGGGCGCCGCCTCGGCGGCGTGCGCGCGTTCCAGGCCGGGGCCGTGGTCGCCGTCCTGGTGCCGCTGGGCCTGGCCCTGCTGGCCGAGGGGGTGGGCGTCGCCCAGGCGGTGGGGCTGGCCTTCGCCTTCGCCGCCTCCACGTTCTGCCCGCTGCTGGTGCTGGGCATCTGGTGGCGCCGGCTCACCGACGCCGGGGCGATCGCGGGGATGCTCGTCGGCGGCGGGTGCGCCGGGGGTGCGGTGCTGGCCACCCTGCTCGGCGCGGCCCCGGCCGGCTGGCCGGGGGCGCTGCTCGCCCAGCCCGCGGCGTGGACCGTGCCGCTGGCCTTCCTGACCATGGTGGCGGTCTCCCTGGCCACGCCCCGGCGGGTGCCGCGGCACGCCGCCCGGACGATGGTCCGGCTGCACACCCCCGAGGCCGTGCAACTCGACCGCGGCGTCCTGCCCCGCTGATCGACCGCTCGTCCCGCCGGACCTGCCGCACGCCGACTCCTGGTCGCCGCTCGGCGCAGCGGGCGGGCGACCCGGGCTCCCACCGGAGGGCGCGCCCCTACCGTGACAGGGCTCACAGTTCTGCCCGCCCGCCGTCGAGGCCCCGCTCAGACCAACCAGGAGCTCGCACCGTGACCGATCCACAGGAACGGCGTCTGCTGACGCCCGAGGAGTACCGCGCTGCGCAGGACTCACCGGAGTTCGTGGAGCTGAAGAAGCGCTTCCGCAGCTTCGCGTTCCCGATGACCGTGGCCTTCCTCGTCTGGTACCTGCTCTACGTCCTGCTCTCGACGTACGCCTCGGACTTCATGTCCACCCAGGTGTTCGGCAACGTGAACGTCGGCCTGCTGTTCGGGCTGGGCCAGTTCGTGACCACGTTCGTCATCACGCACCTGTACGTGGCGCACGCCAACAAGCGCACCGACCCCATCGCCGACGAGATGCGCGAGCGCCTCGAGGCCCACGACTACGCGCCGGGCGCCCACGCCGGTGACCACACCCACACCCGGACCCAGGGGGCTACCCGTGCCTGACCTGCTCGCCGCCGACGCCACCATCGGCAACCCGGCGATCAACATCTCGATCTTCGGCGCGTTCGTCGTCGTCACCCTGGCCATCACCTTCCGGGCCAGCCGCAACAACAAGAGCGCCGCCGACTACTACGCCGCCGGCCGCACCATCACCGGCCAGCAGAACGGCCTGGCCATCGCCGGCGACTACCTGTCGGCGGCCTCGTTCCTCGGCATCGCCGGCGCCATCGCCATCTACGGCTACGACGGCTTCCTGTACTCCATCGGCTTCCTGGTGGCGTGGCTCGTCGCGCTGCTGCTGGTCGCCGAGCTCATGCGCAACACCGCCCGCTTCACGATGGCCGACGTGCTGGCCTTCCGGATGCGGCAGGGGCCGGTGCGCACCGCGGCCGCCATCTCGACGCTGGCGGTCTCGCTGTTCTACCT
This sequence comes from Blastococcus sp. KM273129, assembly GCF_021698995.1. Taxonomy (NCBI): domain Bacteria; kingdom Bacillati; phylum Actinomycetota; class Actinomycetes; order Geodermatophilales; family Geodermatophilaceae; genus Blastococcus; species Blastococcus sp. KM273129. Next base: position 28,549 of record NZ_SSXB01000042.1, read on the forward strand.
GCTGGCCCAGATGGCCGGCGCCGGCGGCCTGGTCGCGCTGCTGCTGGGGGTGAGCGGGCCGGTGGCCGAGGCGCTGGTCGTCGTCGTGGTCGGCGCGCTGATGATCTTCTACGTGCTCGTCGGCGGCATGCGCGGCACGACGTGGGTGCAGATCATCAAGGCCAGCCTGCTCATCGCCGGCGCGCTGGTGATGACGCTGTGGGTGCTCGCCGACTACGGCTTCAACCTCTCGTCGCTGCTCGGCGGCGCGGTGACCAGCGCGGGGAGCGAGAGCGTGCTCAACCCGGGCGCTCAGTACGGCATCAGCGACACCACCCGGCTGGACTTCATCAGCCTGGCGCTGGCCCTGGTGCTCGGCACCGCCGGCCTGCCGCACGTGCTGATGCGCTTCTACACCGTGCCGACGGCGAAGGCAGCACGGACCTCGGTGGTCTGGGCGATCTGGCTGATCGGCATCTTCTACCTGTTCAGCCTGATCATCGGCTACGGCGCCGGTGCGATGGTGGGCGCGGAGACGATCGTCGCCGCCCCCGGGGGCGTCAACGCCGCCGCCCCGCTGCTCGCCTTCGAGCTCGGCGGCACGGTGCTGCTCGGCATCATCGCCGGTGTCGCGTTCGCGACCATCCTCGCGGTGGTCGCCGGCCTGACCATCACCGCGTCGGCGTCCTTCGCGCACGACGTCTACGCCTCGGTGATCAAGAAGGGCGACGTCCCGCCGAACGGTGAGGTCAAGGTCGCCCGGATCACCGCCGTCGTCATCGGCGCCATCTCCATCGGGCTGGGCATCCTGGCGCTGCGCGCCGGGCTGAACATCGCCTTCCTGGTGGCGCTGGCGTTCGCCGTGGCCGCCTCGGCGAACCTGCCGACGATCCTCTACACGCTGTTCTGGAAGCGGTTCACCACCCAGGGCGCGCTGTGGTCGATCTACGGCGGCCTGATCATCTGCGTCGGGCTGATCCTCTTCTCGCCGGTGGTGTCGGGCACCGAGACGTCGATGTTCCCCGGCGTCGACTTCGCCTGGTTCCCGCTGCGCAACCCGGGCCTGGTCTCCATCCCCGCGTCGTTCCTCCTCGGCTACCTGGGCACCGTCCTCACCAAGGAGAAGCCGAACGAGGCCAAGTGGGCCGAGCTCGAGGTGCGGGCCCTCACCGGCATCGGGGCGGAGAAGGCCGTCCAGCACTGACGAAGGGCCTCGCTGCCCCCACGGCTCGCGAGCTCGCCGCGGGACCCTGCAGCGCGGCCGGTTCCAGCACGTCACCAGGCGCGCGTCCCCGGGAGGGGGCGCGCGCCTCGTGCGTCCCGGTCAGGCGGCGGTGGCGTGGGCCGGCGCCGCCACGGTGGCGGGGTCGGCGGGGAGGACGGCGTCGACCGCGCTCGCGGTGCCCGCGACGGCGAGCGCGACCGGGGCCGGTGCGGGCTCCGGGCGGCGGGCGCGGACGACCCAGCGGGCGACCAGGCCGGTCAGCACGACCAGGCCGGCGACGGCGTGCTGCCCGGGCGCGCTGATCGCGACGGCGACCGCCGCCAGGTAGACCAGCGAGAGCAGGGCGGCGGGGACGGGCACACGGGGCAGGTGCAGGTGCACGGCAGGACCTCCGGGTGGGGCTGGGCCCGCCGGGCCGGCGGCCGCGCCCGGGAGCGGGCGGGCCGCCGGCACGGCGACGGCGCAACGGTGGGGTCGGGGCCTACTTGAGCATGTCCTTGGCCCGCTGGAGCATCGACTGGCCCTCCATCTGCGGCGTCGGGAAGAGCCGCGGGTCACCCGGGGGCAGGATCGGGGCGTCCGCGCTGGCCTCGATCGGCCGGGCGGTCATCTCGCCGCGGCCGTCGAGGGCGGGCCCGTGCGCCCAGCGACCGGCGGCGGCCTCCGGACCGTCGGAGGCGACGATGAAGGCGTAACCGGCGTCGCCCGGCTCCTCCTCCAGCGGGAAGGCCTCGGGCACCGGGATGCCCTCGAGCCCGTCCTCCTTGAGCTCCTCGATCGCGGCCAGCCACTGCATCTGGTGCATGTGGTCGCGGGCGATGAGGAACTTCAGCATGTCCTTGACCCCGGGGTCGTCGGTCATGTTGAACAACCGGGACACCTGCAGGCGGCCCTGCATCTCGGCGGTGGCGTTGTAGTGGAAGTCGGCCATCAGGTTGCCGCTGGCGGTCACGTAGCCGCCGCTCCAGGGCAGCCCCATGGAGTCGCGGTAGTAGGCGCCGCCACCGTTGACGATCGCGTGCTGCGGGTTGACGTCGCCGTAGCCGGCGGCCGCCTCCTTGGTGCGGTCGGCCGCGTCCGGCTTGAGCGGCTGGTGGTCCAGCAGCCGGTCGATCATCGTCACGATCATCTCGACGTGGGCCAGCTCCTCGGTGCCGATGGACAGGAGCATGTCCTTGTACTTGCCGGGCAGCCGGCAGTTCCAGCCCTGCAGCAGGTACTGCGTGGCGACGGTCATCTCACCCCACTGACCGCCGAGGATCTCCTGCATCCGGCGGGCGAACGCGGCGTCGGGACCATCGGGCTTCGCCTCGTACTGCAGGGCCTGGGTGTGCGTGAACACGGGCTCTCCTTGCGTCGTCGCTCCACCGCGCTCGCGGTGACGAAGGAGTTCTGCCCGCGCCCGGTGGCCCCCCGGTGCCGTCCCGTGGCCCGCCCGTGCCAAGTGAAGGACCCCCTCGCCCCCCATCGCTCCCGGGCTCGCGGCGGGCCGCTGCGAGGGGGCCGTAGCGCCCGCCGGGCCCCACCCGGCACGCCCGGGCTCCGAGGAGCTCACCTGTCCGGGAGGCGCACCGTCAGGGTGAGCTCGTCGCCGTCCGCCGACCACAGCACCCGCCCCCCCAGCTCGCCGGCCTGCCGGCGCACCGACCACAGCCCGAGCCCGGTGAGGTCCACCGGAGGGCGGTCGTCGCGCAGGTGCTGGAGGACCCGCTCGACCGGGACGCCGGCCTGGGTGATCGCCAGGTCCACCCACCCGCCCCGGGCGGTGACGCGGAGCCGGACCGGCGCACCGCCGCCGTGCCGGTGGGCGTTCTCCAGCAGGTTGAGCAGGATGCGCTGCACGCGCGCGTCGGCGACGGCGACGTCCCCGGCGTCGTCCTCCACCTCCAGCGCGAGCTGGGCCCGGGGCAGCCCGGAGGCGGCCACCGAGGCCCGCAGGACGTCGCAGAGGGTCCGGGTGCCGCGGGACCGCTGGACGGCACCCCCCGTCGCGTCGGCGGTGCGCAGCATGGACGACAGGTGGGCCGTCTGCGCCCGCGCGAGCGCGAGCAGCTCGGCGGCCTGCCCGGGCGTGCGGTCCAGGGAGCCGAGCGCCGCCTCCAGCGAGGCCAGCGGGCTGCGCATGTCGTGGCAGAGCGCCCGGACGACGGCGTCCTCGGCGCTGGGGGGCTCGGGATCGGGGGTGGTGGTCGTCCGGCGCGGGCGCGGGAGGTGCGCGCGCAGCACCCGGGCGAGATCGTTGAGCAGTCCGCGGCTCCGCGTCGACGCCTGCGTGTCGGCAGCCAGGGTCACGGGCACCTCCTCGGGAGTCCGGTCAGCAGCGCCGGAGACGCACCGACCGTCAGGAGTGATGTGGGGCAGACCGACGACGCGGCCGCTGCTGACCGCAGGCCGCCGGTGGACGTGGTCGTCGTGGACGACCACCCGTTGTTCACGCGTGGGCTGAGTCTGCTGCTCCCGGGGCTCAGCGAGGGCCGGGTGCGGGTGGTGGCGACGACGGAGGACGCCTCGGCCGCCGCCGCGATGGTGCAGCGGCACCACGCCGACGTGGCGATCGTCGACCTGCACATGCCGCCCCCGGGGGGGACCAGGGCGATCGCCGCCATCCGGCGCGCGGACCCGATGGTGCGGGTGGTGGCGCTCTCCGGGCTGGCCGAGGCGGACGCCGCCATCGAGGCGTTGCGGGCGGGGGCCTCGGGCTTCCTGCCGAAGACGGCCGACCCCGAGGCGCTGGTGCGGCCGCTGCTCGCCGTCCTCGACGGCTGGTCGGTGCTGCCCGAGGCGCTGCTGCGCCAGCTGCTGTCGGACGCCGCGCCGACGGGGGAGCAGGGCGTCGTCGACCGGCTGACCGCCGACGAGCGCCGGCTGTGGCGGCTGATCGCCGACGGCACCAGCACCGTGGACATCGCGACGACGCTGCACGTCTCGGAGCGGACGGCGAAGCGGCTGGTGGCGCACCTGCTGCGCCGGCTCGAGGTGGCGACGCGGGTGGAGGCGGCGACGCTGGCCGGGCGGGTGGGGC
>NZ_SSXB01000043.1:0-30899 GCF_021698995.1 Blastococcus sp. KM273129
CCCTCGGCGAGCTCCGCGCGACCGGCGCCACCGCCCGCCCGGTCAAGGCCGAGATCCGCGCCAACCTGCTCGCCCGCCTGGCCGCCGGCGAACCCACCCTGCCCGGCATGGTCGGCTTCGAGGACACCGTCCTGCCCGAGGTCGAGCGCGCCCTCATCGCCGGCCACGACCTCGTGCTCCTCGGCGAGCGCGGCCAGGGCAAGACCCGGCTGATCCGCACGCTGGTCGGCCTGCTCGACGAGTGGACCCCCGTGCTGGTCGGCAGCGAGCTGAACGAGCACCCCCTGCACCCGATCAGCGTCTGGGCCCACCGGCAGATCGCCGAGCACGGCGACGCCACCCCGGTCGGCTGGCTGCACCGGAGCGACCGGTTCGGCGAGAAGCTGGCGACGCCGGACACCTCCGTCGGCGACCTCATCGGCGACGTCGACCCGATCAAGGTGGCCGAGGGCCGCACCCTGGGCGACCCGGAGACCGTGCACTACGGCCTGGTGCCGCGCACCAACCGCGGCATCTTCAGCGTCAACGAGCTGCCCGACCTCGCCGAGCGCATCCAGGTGGCGCTGCTCAACGTGCTCGAGGAGCGCGACATCCAGATCCGCGGGTACCGCGTCCGGCTGCCGCTGGACCTGCTGCTGGTGGCCAGCGCCAACCCCGAGGACTACACCAACCGCGGCCGGATCATCACCCCGCTGAAGGACCGGTTCGGCGCCGAGGTGCGCACCCACTACCCGATCGAGCTCGCCGACGAGATCCGGCTGCTGGAGCAGGAGGCGCGCACTAGCGGCCTGGGCGCACCGGGCGGGCAGGCCGCGCTGGACGCCCCCGTCGTCCCGCAGCACCTGGTGGAGATCGTCGCCCGGTTCACCCGGCTGGTGCGCGAGTCCAGCCACGTCGACCAGCGCTCCGGCGTCAGCGCGCGCTTCGCCATCGCCGGGCTGGAGACCGTCGCCGCCTCCGCCGTCCGCCGCGCCGCGGTGTCCGGGGAGACCCGGCCGGTCGCGCGCGTGGTGGACCTGCCGAGCATCGTCCCGGCCAGCCGCGGCAAGGTGGAGTTCGCCGACGCAGGCTCCGACCCCGACGACGACCGGGAGCTGGAGATCCTGGAGCACCTGCTGCGCCAGGCCACCGCCCAGACCTTCCGGGCGCGGTGCGCGGGGCTGGACCTCACCGGGCTGCAGGAGCACTTCACCGGCGGGGAGACGGTCGAGTCCGGCGACCTCGTCCCCGCCCCGGCGCTGCTCGGGCAGCTGGGCACCGTCCCGCGGCTGGCCGAGCTGCTGGGCCGGCTCGGCGTCCCCGAGGGCGACCAGTCCGCCGAGCAGGCGGCGGCCGCGGTGGAGTTCGCCCTGGAGGGCCTGCACCTGACCCGCCGGCTGGCCAAGGACACCGACGGCGGCCGCACCGTGTACGGGGCCTGAGGTGAGCACGCGCCGCCCGCGCGGCTACCGGTACGGCGCCTGGCGGGGCGGCCCCGATCCGCTGGCACCGCCCTACGACCTCGGCGACGCCGTCGACGAGATCGGCGACTCGGTGCTCGACGGCAGCGGGGTGCGGGAGGCGCTGCGCGAGCTGCTGCGCCGCGGCACCCAGGGCCGCCGGGGGCTGGACGAGCTGCGCCGCCAGGTCCGCGAGCGGCTGCGCCAGGCCCGCACGGCCGGCCGGATGGACGGCACCCTGCAGGAGGTGCGGGAGCTGCTCGACCGCGCCGTGCAGGCCGAGCGGCGGGAGCTGTTCCCCGACCCGGACGACATGGCCCGGCTCCAGGAGGCCGAGCTCGACGCCCTCCCCGAGGACACCGCCGGCGCCGTCCGGGCGCTCAAGGACTACGACTGGCGCTCAGCGGAGGCCCGGCAGGCCTACGAGCAGATCCAGGACCTGCTGCGCCGCGAGGTGCTCGACAGCTCGTTCTCGTCGATGAAGCAGGCGCTGGAGAACGCCTCGCCCGAGGACATGCAGGCGGTCAAGGACATGGTCGCCGACCTCTCGCGGCTGGTCGACGCGCACAACCGCGGCGAGGACACCGACCAGCAGTTCGCCGACTTCATGGACAAGCACGGCCAGTTCTTCCCCGAGCGGCCGGAGTCGGTCGAGGAGCTGGTCGACTCGCTGGCCCGGCGGGCCGCCGCGCAGCAGCGGATGATGGCCGGCCTCTCCCCCGAGCAGCGGGCCGAGCTCGCCGGCCTCATGGCCCAGACGATGGAGGACATGGGGCTGGCCAGCGAGATGGCCCACATCTCCGACGCGCTGCGCCAGGCCCGGCCCGACCTGCCGTGGGGCCAGCGCGGCCAGGTCCCCGACGGCGAGCAGGCCCTCGGCATGGGCGACGCCACCAGCGCCGTCGCCGAGCTGGCCGACCTCGAGGCGCTGTCCAGCCAGCTCTCGCAGGGGTACGCGGGGGCGTCGCTGGCCGACGTCGACGAGGAGTTGCTGGAGCGGGCGCTGGGGCGTTCGGCCGCCGACGACCTGGCCACGCTGCGGCAGCTGGAGCGCGAGCTGGAGCGGCAGGGCTACCTGAACCGCTCCGGCGGCACGCTGGAGCTCTCGCCCAAGGCGGTCCGGCGGCTGGGGGCCACCGCGCTGCGCCGGGTGTTCGCCAAGCTCGACGCCACCGGCCGGGGCGAGCACGACGTCGCCGACGCCGGGGCGGCCGGGGAGCTCACCGGCGGCTCGCGGGAGTGGCGGTTCGGCGACGAGCAGCCGCTGGACGTCGTCCGCACGGTGCGCAACGCCGTGCTGCGGACCGCCGGCGAGCCGCGCACCGGCACCCGGGTGCGGATCGCCGTCGAGGACTTCGAGGTCGTGGAGACCGAGCGGCGCACCGGCGCCGCGGTCGCCCTGCTGGTCGACCTCTCCTACTCGATGGCGCTGCGCGGCACGTGGGGTGCGGCGAAGTCGACGGCGATGGCGCTGCACTCGCTGGTGACCACCCGCTTCCCCCAGGACGCCATCGAGATCATCGGGTTCTCCTCCACCGCCCAGGTGCTGCGCCCGGAGACCCTCGCGGAGCTCTCCGTGGACACCCTGCAGGGCACCAACCTGCAGCACGGGCTGATGCTCGCGCGGCGGTTCCTGGCCCGGCACCGGGACGCCGAGCCGGTGGTCCTGGTGGTCACCGACGGCGAGCCGACCGCGCACCTGGAGGACGACGGGACGCCGTTCTTCTGCTGGCCGCCGATGCCGGAGACGATCGCCCGCACGGTCGCCGAGGTCGAGCGGGTCGCCCGGTCCGGGGCCACGGTCAACGTCTTCGCGCTGGACCCCGACCCGGGGCTGGTCCACTTCGTGCACGACCTCACCCAGCGGGCCGGCGGCCGGGTGTTCGAGCCCGACGCCGACCGGCTGGGCGAGTACGTCGTGGCCGACTACCTGCGCACCCGGAGGGGGCGGCGCGCCCGCTGACGCACGCTCGACAGGAATCGCAAAGAACGCTTTGCAAACCGACCTTTGCAGTTCTAGCCTGGGCCCATGGCCGTCCCGCCCGACCCCGCCCGGCTCCCCACCGGCGCCGTCCGCGTCACCGACGTCGACGCGCTGCGCGTGCTCGCCCACCCGCTGCGCAGCTCCCTGCTCGGCGCCCTCCGCGTCGACGGCCCCTCGACCGCGAGCCGGCTGGCCGAGCGCTTCGGCGAGAGCAGCGGCTCCACCAGCTACCACCTGCGCCAGCTCGCCAGGCACGGCTTCGTCGCGGAGCTGCCGGACGAGGGCAACGCCCGCGACCGCTGGTGGCAGGCCCTGCACCGCAGGACCAGCTGGGACACGGCCGACCTGGCCGGTGACCCGGCCGGCCGGGAGCTCGTCGAGGAGGTGCTGCACCGCCAGCTGAGCCAGCAGCGCCGCCGGCTGGACGCCCACGCCTCGCAGTTCGAGAGCCTGGACACCGAGTGGCGCGACGCCACCTCGCTCAGCGACTGGTCCCTGCGGCTCTCGCCGGCCGCCGCGCGACAGCTGGCCGACGAGCTCAACGACGTCGTCCGCCGCTGGCAGGAGACGCGCGAGGAGCCCGACCAGCCCGCGGTCACCCTGCTGCTCGACCTGCTCCCCCCGGTCCGGGAGCACCCGCTGTGACCGCCACCGGCGTCACCCCGCGGCAGGCACAGCGGCGGTACGTCGGCCTGACGGCCCTGCGCTGGCTGCCGATCGGCATCTCCGCGCCGGTCACCGTGCTGCTGATGACGGCCCGGGGCCTGACGCCCACCGACATCGGGCTCGTGGTGGCGGTCTACGGGACCGTGGCGATGCTGCTCGAACTGCCCACGGGCGGCCTGTCGGACGCGATCGGCCACCGTCCCGTGCTGGCGCTCTCGGCCCTCTCGACCATCACCTCCCTGCTCCTGATGGTCGCGGCCGACGACGTCGTGACCTTCGCCGTCGCCTGGGGTGCCCTCGGGGTCGGCCGCGCGCTCGACTCGGGGCCGCTGGAGGCCTGGTACGTCGACGCGGTGCACACCGCGGAACCGGGTGCGGACGTCACGCGCGGGCTGTCGCTGGCCGGCGCCGCCGACGGTCTGGGCCTGTCCCTGGGGGCGGTCCTGGGCGGTCTGCTCCCCCTCGTGGTCGGCGACGACAGCAGCGCGCTGGCCGCTCCCCTGCTGGTGGCCGCGGGCCTCACCGCGGTCTCGCTGGTCGCCGTCCTGGTGCTCGTCGTGCCGCTGCGCACGGCGGACCGCTCCGGCGCCGCCGCGATCGCCGCCGGGATCCGCGAGGTGCCGAGGGTGGTGCGGGGCACCGCGGTGCTCGTCACCCGCGACCGCGTCCTGCGCCTGCTGCTGGTCATCTCGTTCCTGACCGGCACGGTGCTCACCGCCCTCGAGCTGATCGGCCCCCTGCACTTCGCCGACCTCGGTGGCGGCCTCCGGGAGGGCACGGCCGCCTACGGCGTCACCATGGCCGTCGCGTTCGCCGCCGCCGGCCTCGGTGCGCTCCTCGCCCCCGCGGCGCGCAGGGCCGCCCGCGGCTCGGTGCCCTGGGCCAGCGCCGCCCTCTCGGTGCTCGGCGGCTCGGCGGTGGTCGCGGTGGCCGTGGCACCGACGACCGTGGTGGCGGCCGCGGCCTTCGCCGTCTTCTACCTGTTCAACGGCGGTTCGTGGCCGCTGCGCCAGCAGCTCATGCACGACCAGACGACGGCGTCGCAGCGTTCGACGACGGTCTCGGCCAAGTCCTTCGCGCTCATGCTGGGCGGCCTGGCGGGCAACCTGCTGCACCCGCGCATCGCCGAGGCCGCCGGCAACCCGGCCGCGTTCCTCGCCGCCGCCGCCGCCATGCTCCTCATCGCCGCCGTGTCGCTCGGCTTGCGCCCGACCCGCGTGCCCGTCACGGGGGCCGCCCCGGCTGTCGCGGCACCCGGAGGCCCCGCGACGGCGGAGGTCACCCGCTCGAGCTGATCCCCGGGATGCGCCCGGCCCGGAAGGCGTCCACGAACAGCCGGTGGTCCTCCTGGGTGCGGTGCGCGTAGCCGTGGGCGAACTCGACCAGGTCGGCGACGAACTCCTCCTCGCGGCCCCCGAGCATCGCGGTGATCGCCTCCTCGGTCTGGAACGGGACGAGGGTGTGGTCGCTGTCGGCGTCGCCCACGCAGTGCAGCTTCGCCGCCGCCCGGCCGAGCTGCTCGAGCACCGGCCGGATGTCGGCGGGCTCGGTGAGGTCCTCCCACTCCAGGTCGAGCTCGTAGGGCGAGAGCTCGGCGACGACGAAGCCGGTGCCGCGGATGTCGGTGTAGCCGAGGAACTGGGAGGCGTGCGACTGCAGCGCGCGCCGGCTCACCGCCGTCCGGTGGCCCTCGTGCTCGAAGTACCCGCGGATGCCCGGGTCGGTGACCACGCGGCTGGGTGCCGGCACGTTCCCCTGCTTCACCGACAGGACGACGTCGTTCTCCAGCGCCTGGTCGTAGCCCTCGAGCAGCACGTTGTAGGCCGGCAGCCCGGCGCTGCCGATGCCGAAGCCGCCGGTGCCGATGAGGTCCTTGACGTCGTAGGCGACCTCCCGCCGCCAGGGCCGCGGGGGCAGCGTCGTCTTGTACCGCTCCAGCGCCTCGAGCACCTCCGCCCGCTCGGCGTCCTCCAGCCGGCGGTTGCGCGGGGAGTCGGCGAAGCGGCGCTCGTCGCCCTCCACCACCGTCATCCGCTGCAGCAGGCCCAGCCGGGTGCGGGTCGCCGTCCGGCGGATGAGGTCGTGCACCGCGCCGCGGGTGTTGCCGGCCAGCAGGGCGTACTCGCGGTCGGAGTCGGAGCGGGTGAAGGCCGCCACCTGGTCGAGCCAGGCGTGCAGGTAGACGGCGACCAGCTCGCTGATGACCTCGTCGGACAGGGCCTTGCGCCAGGCCATGAGCGCGAAGCTGGCGGCGAAGCGGCGCAGGTCCCAGCTGACGTGCCCGAGGTAGGCCTCGTCGAAGTCGTTGACGTCGAAGACGATGCGGCCGTTGGCGTCCATGTAGGTGCCGAAGTTCTCCGCGTGGAGGTCACCGTGGATCCACACCCGCGACGTCTGCTCGTCGCACCAGCGGTCCTCGACCGTGGCCATGTCCGCGTAGAACAGGGGTGCGCTCCCCCGGTAGAACGCGAACGGATCGGCGGCCATCTTGCGGAACTTCGCACGGAAGGCCAGGGCATCGGCGTCCATGAGGTCGCCGAAGGCCTCGACCAGCACGTCGACGATCTGCCGGGTCCGCGCGTCGGGGTCCGGGGACGGGATCACACCACGGGGGGATGGGGGCACGAGGTGCACCGTAGGGGGCCGATAACGTCGGTGGTGCGCCGATGACGCAGGCACCGAGCAAGGACGGAGGGACCATGATCCGCACGCTCACGGCCCGACGGCTGGCCGCCGGTGCCGCCTACGGCGGCGGCGGGGTCGGTCTGGCCGGAGCTGCCCTGGTCGCCATCCTCCGCGAGGAGGCCCGCTCGGCCCGCCGCAAGGTCGAGGCCCGCAACCTGAAGCAGGACCCCCCGTCGGGCGACGGCCTCTACGGCCGGGGTGGCGGCACCCCGATCGTGCTCACCGTGCTGGGCGACTCCAGCGCCGTCGGGCTGGGCGTGCACCGGGCCGCGGAGACGCCGGGCGTGCTCGTCGCCGCCGGGCTGGCCGAGCTCGCCGAGCGCCCCGTCCGGCTGGTGCGCCTGGCCCGGTCCGGTGCCCGCGCCGCCGACCTCGACGAGCAGGTCGACCGCGCGCTTGCCGAGCGGCCGACGGTCGCGGTCATCATGATCGGCGCCAACGACGTCACCGCCCGCACGCCGACGTCGGTCTCGGTCGGCCACCTCACCGAAGCCGTCCGCCGGCTCACCGCGGCCGGCTGCGAGGTCGTCGTCGGCACCTGCCCCGACCTGGGCACCATCCGCCCGATCGCCCAGCCGCTGCGCACGCTGGCCCGGCGCTGGAGCCGGCAGATGGCCGCCGCGCAGACGATCGCCGTCGTCGAGGCCGGGGGGCGCACGGTGTCCCTGGGCTCGCTGCTCGGCCCGGCGTTCGCCTCCGACTCGACCATGTTCAGCGTCGACGAGTTCCACCCGAGCGCCGCGGGCTACGCCGCCGCGGCGGCGGTGCTGCTCCCCTCGGTCGCCGACGCCCTGGGCGTCTGGCCGGCCGCGGCCGACCGCAGGCTGCGGGCGCTGCGCCGCGACACCGCCCGCCCGGTCGCCCGCGCCGCCGCTCGCGCCGTCAACCGCCCCGGTACCGAGGTCCAGCCCGCCGAGGTGGCGGGGTCGGAGACCGGCCCGTGGGGGCCCTGGGCGCTGCTGCGCCGGCGCCGACCGACGGAGATGCCCACGCCCGACGAGGCCGAGCACGCCGGGGACGGGTCGGGCAGCCCGCTCCCCGGTCGCTCGGGGTGACCCCGGCCACACCGGCGTCCTCCTGGCCTGCGGCCGGCCGCCCGGCCGCGGCGCGGGGGTAGTTTCCGAGGTGACCGACGTCCGGCGAGCTGCGCCCGGACCCACCTCACCGTGGAGGAACCATGCCAGAAGCCGTCATCGTCTCGACCGCGCGCTCGCCGATCGGGCGCGCGTTCAAGGGGTCGCTCAAGGACATGCGCCCCGACGACCTCGCCGCCGCGGTCATCCGGGCGGCGCTCGACAAGGTGCCCGCCCTCGACCCGCGCGACATCGATGACCTCATGCTCGGCTGCGGGCTCCCCGGCGGCGAGCAGGGCCACAACATGGGCCGTGTGGTCAGCGTGCTGCTGGGCATGGACCACCTGCCCGGCACGACCATCACCCGGTACTGCTCCTCCTCGCTGCAGACCACCCGCATGGCGCTGCACGCCATCAAGGCCGGCGAGGGTGACGTCTTCATCTCCGCCGGTGTGGAGACCGTCTCCCGGTTCGTGAAGGGCAACAGCGACTCGCTGCCCGACACGCACAACCCGGTGTTCGCCGACGCCGAGGCTCGGGTGGCCAAGACCGCCGAGAGCGGTGCCGACTCGTGGAGCGACCCGCGGGAGAACGGCGACATCCCGGACGTCTACATCGCCATGGGGCAGACCGCGGAGAACCTGGCGCTGCTCAAGGGCGTGACCCGCCAGGAGATGGACGAGTTCGCCGTCCGCAGCCAGAACCTCGCCGAGGAGTCGATCAACAACGGCTTCTGGGAGCGGGAGATCACCCCGATCACCCTCCCCGACGGCACCGTGGTCTCCACGGACGACGGCCCGCGACCCGGCACCACGCTCGAGGGCATCTCCGGCCTCAAGCCGGTGTTCCGCCCCGACGGCCGGGTCACCGCGGGCAACGCCTGCCCGCTGAACGACGGCGCCTCGGCCGTGGTGGTCATGAGCGACACCAAGGCCCGCGAGCTCGGCCTCACCCCGCTGGCCCGCGTGGTCTCCACCGCCGTCACCGGCCTCTCGCCCGAGATCATGGGCTACGGCCCGGTCGACGCCTCGCGCCTGGCCCTCGAGCGGGCGGGCATGACGATCGAGGACATCGACCTCGTCGAGATCAACGAGGCGTTCGCCGCGCAGGTCATCCCGAGCTACCGCGACCTGAACATCCCGATCGAGAAGCTGAACGTGCACGGTGGCGCCATCGCCGTCGGGCACCCCTTCGGCAGCACCGGCGCCCGCATCACCGGCACGCTGATCAACGGCCTGCAGACCAAGGACAAGACCTTCGGCCTGGAGACCATGTGCGTCGGTGGCGGCATGGGCATGGCGATGGTCCTGGAGCGCCTCTCCTGAGGCGCTGACGGCGACGAGATCGGCGAACTCGGGCCCACCGGCTCCCGGACGGCCCGAGAACGCCGATCTCGCCCGCCGCGCCGCGGGATGACAGTGCCGCGGCGCGGTTGACCGGCGCGCAGACGAACAACGGCCCGGCCCCCTCACGGGGGCCGGGCCGTTGTTCGTCGTGGCCCCGGCTCGGTGGAGCCGGGGCACCCGCGACTAGTCCTCCTGGAAGTAGGAGAGCAGGCGCAGGATCTCCAGGTACAGCCAGATGACCGTGATCAGCAGGCCGAAGGCGACGTACCAGGCGAACTTGGCCGGGGCGCCGCGGCGGATGGCCTCGTCGGCCATGTCGAAGTCGAGCAGCAGCGAGAACGCCGCCACGCCGATCACGACCAGGCTGAAGACGATGGCCAGCGGGCCGCCGTCACGCAGGCCGAGCCCGCCCTCGACGAAGAACCCGGCGACCAGGTTGACCACCACGAGGACCAGGACGCCGATGAGGGCGCCGACGATCCAGCGGGTCAGCTTGGGCGTGACCCGGATGGCCCCGGTCTTGTAGATCACCAGCATGCCGGCGAAGACACCGAAGGTGCCGATCAGCGCCTGCACGACGATGCCCGGGTAGATCGAGTTGAACGCCTCGCTGATCGCGCCCAGCGCGACGCCGTAGAGCGCGCCGTAGGAGAGGGTCGCGACCGGGTTGGCGATCTGCTTGAAGGCGATCACCAGGCCGAGCACCAGCGCGACGAGCACGGCCGGGAGCGCCAGACCCCAGGCGGCGTCGCCGGGCAGCGCCCAGGTCAGGGCCGCGGAGACGACGGTGACCAGGAAGGCCAGGCCGGTCTTCTGGACGACGTCGTCCATCGTCATGTAGCGGGTGGCCTCGCTCGTCCCGTACGGGGACGGCGCGGCGTACGGCTCCTGCTGGGGCGCGGGAGCGCCGTACTGCGGGGCCCCGTACTGGGGCGCGCCGTACTGGGGCTGGTTGCCCCAACCGGCGTACTGCTGGCCGGGGCCCGCGTTGCCGAACCCACGGCTGAACGCCGGGTTCCTACTGGCCATCGTCATCTCCTCGAGGTGACTCGTCGGTCGTGGAGCCTGATCGCGCACTCCACTCGGTCGGGTCAACGCCCGACACGCCCACAGCGTTCCACAGCCGCCGGCAATCCGGATCACCCCCGCGGGTGCGAGCCGGACCGGGAGCCGCTGCCGCCCCGCCGCGGCGCTCCCCGGGCGGACGACGCGGGGCGTGCCCGATGCTGTCCTGACCGCGGCCGGCCGCTGCCCACCAGGACCGGTCCGCCCGACCGCGCCCGATCGGAGACCCGTGACCGCTGACGCACCCGGCCCCGAGGGGCCGCCGGACAACCCGTTCCTGCAGGTGACGCTGCCCGAGCTGCGCCGCCGGACCAGCGTCAAGTGGCGCACCCACCCGCCCGACGTGCTGCCGCTGTGGGTGGCGGAGATGGACGTCCTGCTCGCCCCGCCCGTCCGGGAGGCGCTGCACCACGCGGTCGAGGCCGGCGACACCGGCTACCCCGCCGGCCAGGGGTACCCGGAGGCCGTGGCCGCCTTCGCCGCCGACCGGTGGGGCTGGACCGGCCTCGACCCGGCCCGCACGGCGCTCGTGCCCGACGTGATGACGGGCATCGTGGAGGTGCTCCGCCTCGTCACCGGGCCCGGCGACGTCGTGGTGGTGACCCCGCCGGTGTACGCGCCGTTCTTCGCCTTCGTCGAGCACGCGGGCCGCACGGTGGCCGAGGCGCCGCTGGACGCCGGCGGCCGCCTGGACCTGCCGGCGGTGGAGGAGGCCTTCGCCGCTGCGCGCGCCCGCTGCGCCCACCCGGCGTTCCTGCTGTGCAACCCGCACAACCCGACCGGTGCGGTGCACACGCGAGAGGAGCTGGAGGCCGTCGCCGCGCTGGCCCGGCGGCACGGCGTGCGGGTCGTCTCCGACGAGATCCACGCCCCGCTCGTCCTCCCCGGCGCGCGGTTCGTGCCCTGGCTGAGCGTCGCGGACGACGGCTTCGCGCTGGTCTCGGCGTCGAAGGCGTGGAACCTCGCCGGGCTCAAGGCGGCGGTGGTGGTCGCCGGACGGGAGGCCACCGACGACCTGGCCCGGCTGCCCGAGGTGGTCGGCCACGGGCCCAGCCACCTCGGCGTCCTCGCGCACACCGCGGCGTTCCGCGACGGCGGCGGATGGCTGGACGCGCTGCTCGCCGCCCTGGACCGGAACCGGCGGCTGCTGCAGGACCTGGTGGCCGAGCACCTGCCGGCGGCGGGGCTGCGCCCGCCCGAGGGGACCTACCTGGCCTGGCTGGACTGCCGCGCGCTGGGCCTGCCGCCGGAGGCGCCCGGGGGTGGCCCCACCGTCGCGAGCGACCTCGACGGCCCGGCCCGGTTCTTCCTCGACCACGCGCGGGTGGCCCTCAGCTCGGGGCACGTCTTCGGCACCGGGGGCGCGGGGCACGTGCGGATCAACCTGGCCACCTCCCCTGCGGTGCTGACCGAGGCGGTGACGCGCATGGGGCGGGCGGTGGCGGCCCGGACCGGGTAGGCCGGGCGTCGTGCCCCCGGTCGGGTTCGAACCGACACTGGGACCCTTTTAAGGGGCCTGCCTCTGCCAGTTGGGCTACGGGGGCGCGGGTGGCACGGTAGCGGGCCGGTCCCGCCGCGGCCCGCTGCTCAGCCGGCGGCGAGCTCGGTGGCCCGGGACAGGACGGCGTCCAGCATCGGCTCGGTGAGCTTGCCGGTGAAGGTGTTCTGCTGGCTGACGTGGTAGCTGCCCAGCACGGTCAGCGGGCCGCGGGGACCGGTCAACGCCACCTCGACGCCGTGGCCGAACACCGGCCGCGGGCGGGGCACCGCGTACCCGGCGGCGGCGAGCACCGGCCACAGCGCGGTCCAGCCGAATCCGCCCAGCACCACGACCACCCGCAGCCGCGGCAGCAGTGCCAGCTCGCGGGCCAGCCAGGGCGAGCAGGTGTCCCGCTCCTCGGGGGTGGGCGCGTTGGCCGGCGGGGCGCAGCGCACCGCGGCGGCCACCCGCACGTCGGTGAGCTCCAGCCCGTCGCCGATGTGCGTCGACGTCGGCTGGTTGGCCAGCCCGGCGCGCCACAGGGCGGCGAAGATCCAGTCGCCGCTGCGGTCGCCGGTGAACACCCGGCCGGTGCGGTTCCCGCCGTGGGCGGCCGGGGCGAGGCCGACGACGGCGATCCGCGCATCGGCCGGGCCCAGCCCCGGCACCGGCCGGCCCCAGTACTCCTGGTCGCGGAACGAGGCGCGCTTCACGCGGGCCACCTCCTCCCGCCACGCCACCAGCCGCGGGCAGGCGTAGCAGCCGGAGACGCGGTCGTCGAGGACGGCGAGCTCACGGGTGGCCCGGGCGCTGCGCACGACTCCGGCGGGGGTTCGGGTGACGGGGAACCCGCCGTCGTCCAGGGGCATAGGAAGCTATGCCTGCGTTCTGGGCGCCGGGGACACAGGTAGAGCTTCCTATGCCCCCTCGGGCGGGGCCAGGCTGCCCCCTCAGGCGCGGGCGAGGCGCAGGGCGATGCCGTCGAGGATGTCGTGCTCGCTCACGGTGACCTCGGCCAGTGCGAACTCGTCCATGAGCACCCGCAGGATCAGCGCCCCGGCGCCGATCACGTCGACCCGGCCCGGGTGCATGACCGGCTCGGCGGCGCGGCGCTCCCGGGTCGCGGCGAGCAGGTCCGCGGAGACCCGGCGGACGTCGGCCACCGGGATGCGCGAGCCGTGGATCGCCACCGAGTCGTAGGCCGGCAGCCCCAGCGCGAGCGCGGCCACGGTGGTCACCGACCCGGCCAGCCCGACCAGGCTCGCCGCCTTGCCCACCGGCACCTCGGCGGCGACCGGGGCCAGCGCGGCTCGGATGTCCCGCTCGGTGCGGGCGATCTGCTCGGCGGTGGGTGGGTCGTCGTGCAGATGCCGCTCGGTGAGCCGCACGCAACCGATGTCGACCGAGCGGGCCGCGAGCACGCCGTCGTCGTCGCCGAGCACGAACTCGGTGGAGCCGCCGCCGATGTCGACGACCAGCCACGGCGCGGGCGCCGGGTCCAGCCCGTGGGAGGCGGCGGCGGCCGCGAGCGACCCGGTCGCGCCGAGGAAGGAGAGCTCCGCCTCCTCCCGGCCGGTCACGACGTCGGCGGTGCGGCCCAGCGTGGCGCGCACCATGGCCTCGAACTCGTCGCGGTTCGCCGCGTCCCGGGTGGCGCTGGTGGCGACCATCCGGACGTCGGTGGCGCCGAGCTCGCGGGCCTGCGCGGCGTACTCGGCCAGCACCACGCGGGTGCGCTCGATCGCCTCCGGCGCCAGCCGGCCGGTGGCGTCCACGCCCTGGCCCAGCCGGACGACCTCCATCCGGCGCAGCAGGTCGGTGTGCCCACCCTGCGGCGGGACGTCGGCGACGAGCAGCCGGATGGAGTTGGTGCCGCAGTCGATGGCGGCCACCCGCGTCACGCGCCGTCCTCCGGCCGGGCGCAGGGGCCCTTCGCCCACCACTCCCCCATCTCGGCGACCGCGCGGTCGCCGATCGGGTTGACGCCGGGCCCGGCGGCGAGCGCGTGGCCGGCCAGGGCGTGCAGGCACTTGACCCGGTCGGGCATGCCACCGGCGGTGTTGCGGGTGGGCAGCACGTCCTTGGCGTCGCGCTCGGCCAGGTATGCCTCGTGCGCGGCGCGGTAGGCGGCCGCGAGCTCGGGGTCGGTGCCCAGCTCGTCCTGCCACTCCCGCATCCGGCCGGTCGACTCCAGCCGGCTCGCGGCGGCCGAGGCCCGCGGGCAGGTGAGGTAGTACAGCGTCGGGAACGGGGTGCCGTCCTCCAGCCGCGGCGAGGTCTCGACGACGTCCGGCTGGCCGCAGGGGCACCGGTGCGCGACAGCGACCAGGGCCCGGGGTGGGCGGCCGAGCTGCCGGGCGACGACCTCCCGGTCCTCCGGGGTCACCGGCTCGCTCATCGGGTTCCGTCCTCGCCGCCGTCGGCCTCGGCCAGCGACCGCATCAGCCCCTCGTACCAGGGCAGCGGCCCCGGGTCGACGGCGGCCGCCGCCAGCGTGCCGGCGTCGCCCTCGACCGCCTCGCCGTCGACGACGAGCACCAGCCGGTCGCCGGGGAGCACGTAGGACAGCCGCTCCCGCGCCTGCCGCTGCGCGTACACCGGGTCGGCCTGCAGCTCCAGCTGCCCCTGCAGCGCGGCGACCCGCTCGTCGAGCTGCCGGCCCTCCGCGGCCAGCCGGGTGAGCTCGGCCTGCCCGGCCAGGTACTGCCGGATCGGCCCGGCGAGGGTGAGGGCGAGGAGCAGCACCAGCCCGACGAGCACCACGGCACGGCCGGTGAACAGGGGGCGGCGGCGCGCCGTGGTCCCGGCGGCCGGGCGGCGTTCCGGGCGGCGGTTGGGCCGGCGCGGCGCGGGGCGGTTGGAGGCCCCCGAGCGCAGCCCGGTGCGGACCGGCCGCGAGTGGTGCACGCGCGGCACGCGGCCGGTCGCGCGCCGCCCCTCGCTGCCGCCCCGCCGGCCGCGGACGCTGCTCATCGCCCCCCGCTCAGCCGTTCAGCCGCGGGAAGGCCTGGGCACCGGCGTAGCGGGCGGCGTCGTCGAGCTCCTCCTCGATGCGCAGCAGCTGGTTGTACTTGGCCACGCGCTCGCTGCGCGCCGGGGCACCGGTCTTGATCTGCCCGCAGTCGGTGGCGACGGCGAGGTCGGCGATCGTGGTGTCCTCGGTCTCGCCCGAGCGGTGGCTCATCATGCAGCGGTAGCCGCTCCGGTGCGCCAGGTTGACCGCGTCGAGGGTCTCGGTGAGCGTGCCGATCTGGTTGACCTTGACCAGCAGCGCGTTGGCCGCGCCGCGCGCGATGCCGTCGGCCAGCCGGATGGGGTTGGTGACGAACAGGTCGTCGCCGACGAGCTGCACGCGGTCGCCGAGGGCGGCGGTCAGGGCGATCCAGCCGTCCCAGTCCTCCTCGTCGAGCGGGTCCTCGATGGAGACGATCGGGTAGGCGTCGGCCAGGCCGCGGTAGTAGTCGACCAGGTACTCGGCCGAGCGGGTCTGGCCCTCGAAGTCGTAGCCGCCGTCGGTGTGGAACTCGGTGGCGGCGACGTCGAGCGCGAAGGCGATGTCGGTGCCGACGCCGTAGCCGGCCTTCTCGACGGCCTCGGCGATGAGGTCCAGGGCGTCGCGGTTGCTCGGCAGGTCGGGCGCGAAGCCGCCCTCGTCGCCCAGCCCGGTGGAGAGGCCGCGGCCCTTCAGCACCGCCTTGAGCGCGTGGTAGGTCTCGGTGCCCATGGCCAGCGCCTCGGCGAACGTCGCCGCGCCGATGGGGGCGATCATGAACTCCTGCACGTCGACGTTGCTGTCGGCGTGGGCGCCGCCGTTGAGGATGTTCATCATCGGCACCGGCAGCAGGTGCGCCGAGGGGCCGCCGACGTAGCGGAACAGCGGGAGGCCGGTGGAGTCCGCGGCGGCGCGGGCGACGGCGAGGCTGACGCCGAGGATCGCGTTGGCACCCAGGCGGGACTTGTCCGGCGTGCCGTCGAGGTCGAGCAGGCGCTGGTCGACCAGCCGCTGCTCGGTCGCCTCGTAGCCGACCAGCTCGGGGCCGATGACGTCGAGGACGCCGTCGACCGCCTTGGTGACGCCCTTGCCGCCGTAGCGCTCGCCGCCGTCGCGCAGCTCGACCGCCTCGAAGGCGCCGGTGGAGGCGCCGCTGGGCACGGCGGCCCGGGCGATCGTCCCGTCGTCGAGGGCGACCTCGACCTCGACGGTGGGGTTTCCGCGCGAGTCGAGGATCTCCCGCGCGCCTACGGCATCGATGCTCGGCACGGGGGCAGCCTAACCAGCCCGGACGCCCGGTGCGGCGCTCCCCCGGCCGCGTCCGGCCCGATCACGTCGCGGGCTTCTGCTCCGCGGTCCCGGCGTCGGCGGCCGACCGGTCGTGGCGGGCGCGCTCGGCCTGGTCCTCCTCGCTCGGCCCGGTGAACGCCTGCGAGCGGCGGCGCGCCTCCAGGCTGCCGGTGAACAGCCCCTCGTTCGTGGCCGGCGCGCGGTCGGCCGGGCGCGGCGGGCGGGGTGCGGTGCGCGGGTCGGGGGCGGGGCGCGAACCCCGCCGGCCCGCGGTCTCGTAGCCGGGCGCCCCCTCGTTGCGGACCCGGGGCAGCGCGTGCGGGGCCTCCCGCTGCAGCCACCCGACCAGCCCTTCGCGGACGGTGCAGCGCAGGTCCCACAGCGTCCCCGCGTCCTGCGCGCTGACCAGGACCCGCACCCGCACGAGCGAGCCGACGGCATCGGTGACCTGCAGCACCTTGACCCGCTCGTCCCAGTTCTCGTCCCCGGCCAGCAGACGGTCGAGCTCCTCGCGCATGCGGTCGAACGGCGTCGTCCAGTCGACGTCGAGCTCGACGGCGCCGAGGACGGCGGACTCCTTGCGGGTCCAGTTCTGGAAGGGGGTGGTGGTGAAGTAGGTCGAGGGCAGCACCAGGCGCCGGTCGTCCCAGAGGTGCACGACGACGTAGGTGAGGGTGATCTCCTCGATCCGCCCCCACTCCTCCTCGACGACGACGACGTCGTCGACCCGGATCGCGTCGGTGAACGCCAGCTGCAGGCCGGCGAAGACGTTGGCCAGCGACGTCTGCGCGGCGAGGCCCGCGACGATGGAGATGACACCGGCGCTGGCCAGGATGCTGGCACCGGCGGCGCGGGCGCCGGGGAAGGTCAGCAGCATCGCGGCGAGGGTGAGCACGGCGACGAGGACGACGGCCAGCCGGCGCAGCAGGGAGATCTGGGTGCGCACGCGGCGGGCGTGCCGGTTGTCCGCGACGTCGACGTCGTAGCGGGCCAGCCAGACGTCGGCCGCGACGAAGACGCCCACGGCGACCAGCCAGCCGATCGTCGCGATCACCGCCAGGGCGAGCACGTGGACGACGACCTCGGTCCAGTCCCCCAGCTCGTCGGCGGCCTCGAGCACCACGGTCAGCGCCACCAGCACGAGCAGCGCGCGCAGCGGCGCGCGGCCGCGGCGGGAGAGGTCGGCGGTCACCGGCGAGCCGCGGCCCACCCGGCGGACGACGACGCCGATCAGGACGCCCAGCAGCCAGGCCACCAGGGCGGCGCCGAGGAGCACCAGGGCGACCGCCCAGGGCTCCGACGGGATCAGGCCGGAGACGCCCTCGACGGCCTCGTCGGGCCCGACGGGGTCGGTCGCGGGGGCGGAGAGCGTGGCGGGCAGCGGACCGGCTCCTCTCGAGGGATCAGCGCAGGGACCACGCTAGCCAGCCGGGGCGGCCCCGTCAGGCCGAGGTCCCCCTGTCGGGTCGGTCCGCCGCGGCGGCGTCCAGCTCCCCGGCGTAGCGGCGCACCGCCTCCCGCAGCGCGTCCTCCACGTCCCACCCGCGGGCCTCGGCGGCGGCGACGACGGCCAGCAGCCGCTCCCCGAGCGCCTCGGGGCTCGCGTCGGTCAGCTCGGCGGGCTCGGGGGTGGGCAGCCCGGCCCGGCCGGCCCGGCGCACCAGGGCCGCGCCCCACGACGCCGCGGGCTGCGAGCGGGACACCCCCTCGGTGGGCGAGCGGCGCTGCTTCTCCGCCTTCTTGATCTCCTCCCAGCCGGCCTCGACCTGGGCGACATCGCGCGGGCCGGCGTCCCCGAACACGTGCGGGTGGCGCCGGACCAGCTTCTCGACGAGGTCGCCGGCGACGTCGTCGACGTCGAAGCCGCGCGCGCCGCCCTCCTGCGCCACCCGGGCGTGGAAGACGACCTGGAGCAGCACGTCGCCGAGCTCCTCCCGCATGGCCGGGTAGTCGTCGTCGACGATCGCGTCGTAGGCCTCGTGCGCCTCCTCCAGCAGGTAGCCGCGCAGCGACGCGTGGGTCTGCTCGGCGTCCCAGGGGCAGCCGCCGGGCGAGCGGAGCCGGTCCATGACCCGGACGACGTCGAGGAGCCGCGCACCGGGCGGCTCCGGCGCACCCGCCACCGCCGGCACCCGGGGCAGGGCGGCCGCCTCGTCGGGGGATGCCAGGCAGACGACGTCGTCCGCCCGCGCGGTCACGGCGGCCGCGTCGGGCAGCTCCTCGACCGCGACGCCGGCGGCCCGCAGCATCGCCGCCTCCGCCCTGGCGCCGGGCAGCGCGACGACCGCCCGGGGGCCGGTCACCGCCCGCCAGCCGTCGGCCCCCAGCAGCGCGGGGAGCCGGGGGTTGGCGGTGACGACGAGGGCAGCGGGCACCCGCCCAGTCTCCGGGAGCTGGCCCCGGTGGCTACTCGGCGGGGGTGGTCTCGTCGCCGAGGATGTCGACGACGCCGACGCCGGCCGGCAGCAGCCGCCCCTCCTCGTACACGCCGTAGCGCGGGTTGACGGTGATGTCGAGGCCGGCCCGGACCTCCTCGAGCAGCGGCTGGGCCGCCGCCTCCACCTGCTGGCCGGCCTCCTCGACCAGCCGCGGGCGGAGCTCCTCGAACGAGGGGTAGGCCGTCCCCGCGCGGAAGGCGACGACGATCCCGCCGGCCTGGGGCACCGGCACCGTGACCGCCGTCCCCGGCGCCGCGTCGGCGAGCGGGGCGGCGAGCGCGCCCGGCAGCTCGTCCGGTGGGCGCCGGTCGAGATCGGGCAGCGTGAACTGACCGGGGAAGCGCGCGGCCACCTCCGGGTAGCTCGCGGGGTCGGCGGCGAGCTCGGCCGCCACCGCGTCGGCCGTGGCCTGGTCGGGCACCGTGACGTAGCCGTACTCGACCTCGCCCAGCGTCTCGCGGACCTCCTCGTACCGGGCGCGGAGCGCGGCCTCGTCCAGCGGCTCCGCACCGCCCTCGTCGGTCGCGATCTCCTGGCGCACCAGCTGCTGGCGCACGCTCTCGCGGATGTCGGCCGGGGCGATGCCCTGCTGGGCGAGCCGGCCGTACACGGCCTCCGGGTCGTCGGCGCCGAGGAGCTCCTCGATCCGGCGGGTCACCTCCGCGTCGGCGACCTGCACGTCGTAGCGCTGCGCCGCGGCGTCGTGCACCTCGGCCTCGACGAGCAGGCCGAGCACCTGGACGGTGAGGTCCTCCTCGCGCCCCTCGACGGCGGCGGCGATCGCGGGGTCCTGGAGCCTGGCGTCGACCTGGGACTGCAGCTCGTCGACGGTGATCTGCTCGTCGCCCACGTAGGCGGCGACGTCCGGGGCCGACCGGCAGCCGCTCAGGATTACAGCAGCCAGTGCGACGGCGGCACCGGTCCGGGCGGCACGGGAAGTCAGCACGTCCGGAGACTCCCACACCGGGTGTGACCAGCGCCGCACGCCTCGCCCGCTCGGCGCGGGCCCCTGCCCCAGGGGCAGCCGGCACGCCGACCCGATCCGGCTACGCAGCCACCGGCTGCACCAGGACGGCGCGCAGCGTCGCGTGCAGGTTCTCCAGCAGTGCGACGTCCCGCAGCGGGGTGCGGCGGTCGGGGCCGACCGGCACCTTGAGCGAGATCATCCGCACGGCCGCCTTGTACGAGGCACCGTCGGCCAGCCGGGCCAGCCGCATCTGCTTGGACTCCGGCAGGTCCACCGGCCCGACCCGGATCGTCCGGCCCTGCAGGGAGACCTCGGTGATGCCCAGCGCCCGCATCGCCACCCGGAACCGGGCGACGGCCAGCAGGTTGAGCACCGGCGCCGGCGGGGCGCCGTACCGGTCGGTGAGCTCGTCGAGCACCGCCTGCGCCTGCTCCTCGTCCTGGATGGAGGCGACCTTGCGGTAGGCCTCCATGCGCAGCCGCTCGCCGGGCACGTAGTCGTGCGGCAGGTGCGCGTCCACCGGCAGGTCGACCCGCACCTCCACGGGCTCGGCGGGCGCCTCCTCGCCGGTCACCTGCGCCCGGTAGTCGGCCACCGCCTCGCCGACCAGCCGCACGTACAGGTCGAAGCCGACGCCGGCGATGTGCCCGGACTGCTCGCCGCCGAGCAGGTTGCCCGAGCCGCGGATCTCCAGGTCCTTCATCGCCACCGCCATGCCGGCGCCGAGATCGGTGTTGTTGGCGATGGTGGTCAGCCGGTCCACCGAGGTCTCGGTGAGCGTGCGCGTCGGGTCGTAGGTGAAGTAGGCGTAGGCCCGCTCCCGGCCACGGCCGACCCGGCCGCGGATCTGGTGCAGCTGGGAGAGGCCGAAGGTGTCGGCGCGGTCGACGATCAGGGTGTTGGCGTTCGGGATGTCCAGGCCCGACTCGACGATCGTCGTCGCGACCAGGACGTCGTACTCCTTCTCCCAGAAGCCGACCATGATCCGCTCGAGCTCGTGCTCCTTCATCTGGCCGTGCCCGACGGCGATGCGGGCCTCGGGCACCAGGTGGCGGATCTTCGCCGCGGCCTTGTCGATCGACTGCACCCGGTTGTGGATGACGAAGACCTGCCCGTCGCGCAGCAGCTCCCGGCGGATGGCGGCGGCCATCTGCTTGTCGTTCCACGCGCCCACGTAGGTGAGGACCGGGTGCCGCTCCTCGGGCGGGGTGAGGATCGTCGACATCTCGCGGATGCCGGTGAGGCTCATCTCCAGGGTGCGCGGGATCGGGGTGGCCGACATCGACAGGACGTCGACCGCCGTCCGCATGGTCTTCAGGTACTCCTTGTGCTCGACGCCGAAGCGCTGCTCCTCGTCGACGATGACCAGGCCGAGGTCCTTCCACCGGGTCGTCGGCTGCAGCAGCCGGTGGGTGCCGACCAGGATGTCGATCTCGCCGGCGGCGAGCTGCCGGAGGATCTCGGTGGTCTCCCGGTCGGACTGGAACCGGGAGAGCACCTTCACGGTCACCGGGAACTGCGCGACCCGCTCGGAGAACGTCTTGAAGTGCTGGTTGGCCAGCAGCGTCGTCGGCACCAGGACGGCGACCTGCTTGCCGTCCTGCACCGCCTTGAACGCGGCCCGGATCGCGATCTCGGTCTTCCCGTAGCCGACGTCGCCGCAGATGATCCGGTCCATCGGCACCGTCTGCTGCATGTCGGCCTTGACCTCGTCGATCGCGGCCAGCTGGTCGGGCGTCTCCTGGAACGGGAACGCGTCCTCCAGCTCGCGCTGCCAGACGGTGTCCGGGCCGAACGCGTGGCCCTGGGTGGCCATCCGGGCGGAGTACAGCCGGATCAGCTCGCCGGCGATCTGCTTGACCGCCTTGCGGGCCTGGCTCTTGGTCTTCTGCCAGTCGGCGCCGCCGAGCTTCGACAGCGCCGGCGACTCCCCGCCGACGTACCGGGTGAGCTGGTCGAGGGCGTCGGTGGGCACGAACAGCCGGTCCGGCGGCTGGTTCCGCCGCGACGGCGCGTACTCGACGATCAGGTAGTCGCGCTGCCCGCCGTTGACGGTGCGGCTGATCATCTCGATGTAGCGGCCCACGCCGTGCTGCTCGTGGACGACGAGGTCGCCGGGCTGGAGCTGCACCAGGTCGACGGCGTTGCGCCGGCGGGCGGGCATCTTCACCGCGTCGCGCATCGTCGTGCCGCGCTGGCCGGTCAGGTCGTGCTCCGTGACCAGCGCCAGCCCGACGCCCGGGAACGCGAACCCCGCCTCGAGGTTGCCCTGGGTGACGTGGGTCAGCCCGGCGTCGGGGGCGGTGGCGAGGTCGGGCACCAGCCGGACGCCGAGCTCTGCCTCGGTGAGCTGGTCGGCGGCCCGCTGCGCGGGGCCCGGCCCGGCGAAGGTGACGACGACCCGCCACCCGTCGCGGTGCCAGCCGCGCATCCGCTCGACGGCGGCACCCTGGTCACCGTGGAACCGCTCGACCGGCGTCGCGTCGAGGGTCACCTGGCGCTCGTCGTCCTCCGCCTGCAGCGTGAACGCCCCGGTGGTCCACCACGGCAGCCCGCGCGTGCGGGTCGCGGTCTCGACGTCGGCGAGGTCGCGGAACGACGACGCGCCGAGGTCCAGCGGCGCCTCCCCCGCCTCCGCGGCGGTCGCCCACGAGGCGGCGAGGAACTCCTCGGCGGTGCGCACCAGGTCCGCGGCGCGGCTGCGCACCCGCTCGGGGTCGCAGACGAGCACGTGGGTGCCGGCCGGCAGCAGCTCGGTGAGCAGCTGCAGCTGCCCGGGCACGAGCACCGGGGTCAGCGACTCCATGCCCTCGACCGCGATGCCCTCGGCCAGCTTGCCCAGGATCTCCAGCAGGCCGGGGTGCTCGACCGCGAGCGCCGCGGCGCGGGCCCGGACCTCCTCGGTGAGCAGCAGCTCGCGGCACGGCGGGGCCCACAGCCGCTCGGGCCGTTCGTCCAGCGAGCGCTGGTCGGCGGCGGAGAAGTAGCGCAGCTCGTCGACCTCGTCGCCCCAGAACTCCACCCGCACCGGGTGCGGCTCGGTGGGCGGGAAGACGTCGAGCAGCCCACCGCGGACGGCGAACTCGCCGCGCTTCTCGACCAGCTCGACGCGGGTGTAGGCGGCGTCGGAGAGCGCCTGGGCGATGCCGTCCAGCTCGGCGGAGTCGCCGGGCCTCAGCTCGACGGGCACCAGGTCGCCCAGCCCCGGCGCCAGCGGCTGCAGCACGCTCCGGACCGGGGCGACCAGGACGTCGACCGCGCCGTTCTGCCCCGGGTGGGTGAGGTCGCGCAGGACCGCCAACCGCCGGCCGACGGTGTCCGCCCGCGGGCTGAGCCGCTCGTGCGGCAGCGTCTCCCAGGCGGGGAAGACCTCGACCCGCCGGTCGGGCAGGAAGCAGCGGAGCAGGTCGGCGGTGGCGTCGGCGTCCCGCTCGCCGGCCGTGACCACCAGCACGGGGACGCCCCCGCCGCGGGCGAGGGCGGCGGCCACGAGGGGCTGCACGGGCGGCGGTGCGGTGACCGCGAGCTCGGCGTTCCCGGCGGCGGCCACGACGCGGGCCATGCCGGGGTCGGTGAGGACGACGTCGAGCACGCCGCGAAGGGTCACGCTGTTCTCTCTCCTGGGATGGGGGCCGCACCGCTGCCGCCCAGTGCGGGGCGGGGCCGGGTCCCAGGTTAATCGGCAGGGCCGAGCGCCGCTCCCGCTCGGATCTCGGATCAGGAGGTGCGAACGCGGGCGGCGCGGCCCGCCGGCTCCTGCGCGTCGATGGCGGCCAGCGCCTTGCGCAGCAGCGTGCTCGAGGTGTGCATGGTGTACGGGAAGTAGTGCACCCGGACGCCGACCTCGGCGAAGTCGCGCTCGAGCTTCTCGCCTCTCGGCGTGCCCCTCCAGTCATCGCCCTTGAAGAGGACGTCGAACCCGACCTCGCGCCAGGTGTCGATCTTGTCGGGGACGACCTCGGCGTGCACGGCGTCGACGAACCGCAGGCTGCTCACGATCTCCATGCGTTCGGCCAGAGGGACGACGGGGGCGCGCCCCTTCGTCCGCAGCAGCATCTCGTCGGACACGACGCCCGCGATCAGCCGGTCGCAGTGGTCGGCGGCGTGCCTGAGGATGTTCAGGTGCCCGATGTGGAACAGGTCGTAGGCACCCGGCGCGTAGCCGATGACCGTCATGGGACCCCCCGATCCTCCCGTGGCGCCGCGCCCCCCGGACGGGAACGCGCGCCTGGTCACGCTCGGTGATGCGCGCGCGACTTGCGCGCCGCTCGACCTCAGCGGTCTCGGGAAAGCTAGCCGGGCTCGATCACGCTTGGTGAGGACAGCGACGATCTTCACCCCTTCGGGGGCAGGCTCGGCAGGGACGGTTCAGGTCCCCACCCGGATGGGTGACGGGCCCTCCGCGGCGGGCTCCGGCGCCCCGGGCCGCGGATATCTTCGGCACTCCGACTGGGGGACGCGCCCCGCGGGCGCCCCGCCAGCGCTCGCCCGGACGCGCGGGCAGGCAGGGGATGACATGGAACTGCGGGACTACCTCGCCGCGCTGCGGCGCCACTGGGTGATCTGGGTCGGGCTGACGCTCGCCGGCGCGCTGGCCGGGCTCCTGGCCTTCGCCTTCACCCCGAAGGCCTACGCCGCGAGCTCCACGGTCTTCACCTCCGTCTCCCCCTCGATCCCGAACAGCGCCTCGTTCGTGCAGCAGCGGGTGAAGAGCTACCCCGACATCGTGACCAGCGAGGCCGTGCTCGCCCCCGTCCGCGAGGAGCTCGACCTGGACGTGCCGCTGGCCGACCTGCGCGCCCGGGTGACGGCGACGAACCCGGCGGACACCACGCAGCTGCACGTCACCGTCACCGGACCTGACGCATCGGAGGCGTCAGCGATCGCCAACGCCGTCGCCACGCGGTTCGCCGACGTCGTGGAGACGCTGGAGACCCCGTCGTCGGGGGACGAGCCGGTGCACCTGACCGTCGTCGACCCCGCCGTGGCCCCGACCTCCCCGGTGTCCCCCGTGCTGCTCCACCTCCTGGCGCTCGGCCTCGTCGCCGGGCTGTTCCTCGGCCTGGCCGCCGCGGTCGTGCGGAGCCGGGCGGACACGACGCTGCACACCGAGGACGACCTGCGCCGGGCTTGGGGGGAGGACGACGGCACCACGGAGTTCCTCGCCCAACCCTCCGGTCGCGCCCGGCGCAGCGCCTTGACCGGGCAGGCGGCCGGCACCCTCGCCCGGCGGCTGGAGCTGCGCGCCGAGCAGCGCGTGGTGCGGGTCGCGGTGCTCTCACCCGCGCCGTCGCAGGAGCACATCACCCACGCCTTCGCCGCACAGGTGGCCGACGTGCTGGGGAGCCGCGGCCTGAGCGCCACCGTGAGCGAGTCCGTACTCGGCACGGGCGGCGACGGGGGGGCGCGAATCCGCCTGGACGTCGCCGACCCCCTGGCCCCGCTGCGCGTCTGGAAACACGTGGCCGAGCGCCACGACGGGGTGGTCCTGGTCGTGGCGGCCGGACGGGTCGACGAGCAGGAGCTCCGCGAGGTGCGCACCGTGCTGGCCTCCGCCGGCATCGCACCGCTGGTGATCGCTCTCCTGCCCCACGGGCAGGGCCGCCCGGCTGCCGACCACCCGGATGAGTCCGGCGCGGCACCGGTTCCGACGCCCAGGCCGGACCCCGTCGCCGCGTCCGGCAGGCAGACGGCGCTGAACGGCTCCCGGCGCGGCTGAACGCCGGGACCGCACGCAGGAACGGGCCGGTCGGGACTGCTGCCCCGACCGGCCCGCCCACGTCCGGGTTCACCCGACCTGCGGTCGGGTGGGCTGCGCCGTCCCGGCCCCTGGCGAGCGGCCGGACCGGACCGCTCCCCGGGTCCCGCACCCTCCCCGTCAGCCGGTGAGCGCGACCGTCCTCGGACCACCGCCGAGCACCACCGGCTCGGCGCCGCGCTCCTCCACCTCTCCGGTGAGGCGACGTCGGGAGCCGCCTTCGGCCAGCAAGGAGACGGCGAGGAAGGCGAGGAACTCCGGTGTCGCGTCGAACAGCCCGCTCTCCAGCACGCTCCGGCCGATGACGAAGACCAGCAGCCCGAGGAACAGCGCGCGGTGCGAGCGCGGTGCCCGGAGCACCCCTCGCACCGTCCAGAGCACCCACGTTCCCGCCACGAGGAGGCCGACCAGGCCGGTCTGCACCAGCAGGGAGACCCAGCTGCTGTCCAGCGGCTGCTCGGTCCAGTACTGACCCTTGACCGGGATGATCTTGACCGACAGCCCCCCTCCGAACGCGAGCTGCCAGGCGTCATCGGCCCAGGTCGTGGCGGCGTCCCAGGCGATGAAGCGGGATTGCACCGTGCTGGTGCCGGCGCCGTCCCGCTCGAGGAACGCACCGAGCACGTCGGTCAGGAACACCGCGAAGGTGGCTGCGGCCGCCGCCAGCAGCGCGCCGACCACCAGCCCGACGCGGGCCCGGCGGAGGTGCAGCGCCATGACGAGCAGCGCCGGGACCAGCATGAGCAGGGCCGTGCGGGACCCGGTGGCCCAGACGGCACCGAGCGCCACGGCGGCCACCGCGCCGGATCGGGCCCCGCCGCCGCCCACCGCGATCCGCCACCCGGCGTGCAGCACGACGACGCAGGCGAGCAGCGCCAACGTGTTGGGGTCGACCTCCGGCACACCCCCCGCGAGCCGGCCGCTGGAGAGCGTGGGCAGCCCGGTGACGGCCGCCAGCCCGCCGACCACCGCGCAGGCGTGCGCAAGGGCGGTGAAGAACTGCGTCGCCGTCCAGCAGCGCAGCAGGAGCACGACCGTGAGGGCCAGGATCATCGCCCGGGCGGCGACGACGGCGCCAGCGACCAGCGGACCGTGGGTCAGGGCGCCGAGCACCGAGGCGGTGAGGAGCAGGCCCAGCGCCCACAGCGTCCCGGTGCCCACCCTCAGCTGCGGACGCCGGGCACAGGACCACGCAACGAGCAGCGCCACCACGCTGAGCACGGCCTTCGCGGCGACGACCGGGTCGACCGAGCCCGCGAAGTAGGTGCCGCGCCGCCAGCCCACCGTGGTGAGCACGAGCAGCAGCAGGCAGACCTGGAGCCGCGCCGGGACGCCGCCGATGCGCCGACCAGGGGGCCGCGTGCCGGGGGTCATGCCGGAACCTCCAGCCCCGCCGGAGGGCGCGCCGTGGGGTCCGCCAGGCGCAGGACCACCGACTGACGCACGGCGACGGCCGCGACCACGGGACCGACGGCCAGTGCCGCCGGGGACCACGCCGCCTGACCCGGCGCCAGCACCACCAGCGCCGCCACGGCGGCCAGCGACCCGACCTCCAGGGAGCGCAGGGTGAGGACCCGGCGCTGCCGGCCGTGGACGGAGGCGAGGGAGGCGTAGGGCAGCAGGATCGCTCCGGCGACGGCGTAGAGGGTCCAGCCGATGACGCCCACGACCGGCACCTCGTAACCGCCGCCGGTCAGCAGGGGGCCCAGCCAGGGCAGCGCCAGCAGACCTGCGGCACCGATCGCCGCGATGCCCCCCACCAGACCCAGAGCGGCACGGTCGGCCACCCGCAAGCTGTCGGGGACGGGCCGGGCGCGGAGCGCGGCGAAGTGCGGGAGCAGGAAGGACCCGATACCCGCGACCAGGGTCAGCATCGGGGCGGTGTAGACGCGCGCGGCCTCCACCGGTCCGTACGCGGCCGCACCGACGGCTGCGACGACGACCACCCGCAGCAGGGTCAGGGAACCGGGCCGGATCATCTGCGCGGCGGCGCGCCAGACGCCGAAGTCGGCCACGCGCCGCAGGGCGGGACGACGCCAGGGCCCGGACGGCCGCTCCGCGGTGGGGAGCAGCGCCCACGCGAGGACCGCGGCCGCGACCTGCCCTGCCAGCAGGGCGACGACGAACGAGCCGAGCGTCACCGGACCGGTCAGGCCGCACAGCGCCAGCGCTGCGAGCGCGCCGACCAGGCTGGTGCCGTCCACGGCCGGCAGCGCGGCGTACCGGCCGGTGGCCATCAGCAGCCTGCGCAACGTGTCCTCGACGACGAACGCGGCGCACGCGGGCGCCAGCAGCAGCCCCGCCCACAGCGGGATGACGTCGGTGACGAGCGCGGCGACCGCCCCCGCCAGGCCGGCGGCGGCGGACACGAGGGCGGTCCAGACGTGCAGGCCGGCGCGCACCCCGCGGTCGTGCCGGTCCAGCACCGTCAGCGAGTCCCCCACCATCCCGCTGCACACCGCGGTCACGAGCACCAGCCCGCCGAAGACCAGGGAGAACACAGCCAGCCCGCCGGCACCGAGCAACCGGGCGGCGGCGACCTGCAGCGCCAGGCCGGCCAGCGCCATCGTCGCCTGGCCGACGACGGCGGCGG
Source organism: Blastococcus sp. KM273129 (assembly GCF_021698995.1). NCBI lineage: Bacteria > Bacillati > Actinomycetota > Actinomycetes > Geodermatophilales > Geodermatophilaceae > Blastococcus > Blastococcus sp. KM273129. The sequence goes on from NZ_SSXB01000043.1 coordinate 27,777, forward strand.
TCGCCCGCCGGCGCAGCAAGCCGGTCAGGGACGGGAGCACGGAGCGCATGGCCGGTCCGCCGGTCAGCGCCCGGAGGCGGCGGGCAGGGGGCGGCGGATGCGGACGGCGTGCCGGGCCAGCCGCGCCACGACGTGGGCACCGGTGTCGCGGGGGCTCACGTAGCAGCGCGGGAGGGTGTACCGGTCGCCCGGCACGTAGTCGCCGGTGACGCAGGCGTTGCCGTACCCGGCCGCGCGCACGGCGTCGGCGGCCGCGGCGTCGTACGAGCCGTAGGGGTAGCAGAACCCCGGCACCTCGGCCTGAAGGACGTCCTCCAGCAGCCGCCGGCTGTCGACCACCTCGGCGGCGAGCGTGACCGGGTCGGCACCGGCGAGGCGGGCGTGGCTCATGGTGTGGCTCCCCACCTCGTGCCCGGCGGCGGCGACCGCGCGGACCTGGTCGGCGGTCATGATCGGGAACTGCGGGCCCGTGTCCCATGAGTTCGTGGCACCCATGTGACCGGCGACCACGTAGACGGTGGCGGTCATGCCGTGCCGTGCGAGGACCGGGACGGCGGTGGTGAGGAAGTCCGAGAACCCGTCGTCGAAGGTCAGGCCGACCAGTCCTGCCGCCTGCCCGCGGTCGACGGCGTCCAGCAGCTCGGTCTGCGAGACGCCCCGCAGGCCCAGCCGGCGCAGCAGCCGCAGGTGCCGGTCGAGCCGGTCGGGGTGCACGCGGACGCGGTGCGGGTCGGGCGCGGCCGAGGCGCTTATCGAGTGGTACATCAGCACGGCCGGTGCGGAGACCCGGCTGACGACGGCGCTCATGCCACGGCTCCCGATCCGGTGGCCGGCTCGGCCGGCGTGGGCAGCTCCCGGGGCGCCGGGACGGGCGCGCCGAGCGCGGCGACGGCGGCGGCCAGCTCGGCGGCGTACCGCTCGGGCGATGAGCGCCGCCGGGCCACGGCGGCGTCGGCGAGGGCGGCCTCGCGGAAGCGGGGCCAGTCGGTGGTCACGCGGGCGATCGCGTCGGCCCAGGCGCCGGCGTCCCCGGCGGGGACCGCCTGGGCGCTGCCGTAGCCGGCCGCGGCCTCGCGCAGACCGCTGTGGTCGCTGACCACCAGGGGCCGGGCGGCGAGGACCGCCTCCACCGCGGTGTTGCCGAAGGACTCGTCACCGACCGCGGGCACGAGCACCACGTCGGCGCCGGCCAGGTCGGGCCAGACGTCGGCGTGGAAGCCGAGGAACTCGACCCGATCGCCGAGCCCGGCGTCGGCCACGCTCTCGCGCAGCTCGTCGGAGAACCACTCGTAGCCCGGGAATACGTCGCCGACGACGGTGAGGCGGGCGTCGACGCCGCGGCGGGTCAGCTCCGCCAGCGCGGCGACCGCCACCTGCGGACCCTTGCGGGGGTTGAGCCGGCCGACGAACAGCAGCCGCAGCGGACCGTCGAGCCGCGGCCGCGCCGCGACGACCTCGGCGGGGCCGCGCACCGCGTTGCGGACGACGGAGGCGCGTCGGCGCAGCCGCGGCGCCACCTCGGTGAGGACGTCGAGGGTGAAGCGGCTGTTGGCCACCACGCGGTCGGCCAGGACCGGGCAGATCGCCAACCCCCGGCGCAGCAGGCGTGGGGCCGACTGCTCGGCCTCGTGCACGTGGCAGAGGGAACGCCGGCCGCACAGCCGCGCGAGCAGCGGCCAGGACGGCAGGGTGAGGGTGCTGACGTAGACGCCGGCACCGCCGTGCCGGCGCAGCAGCCGCAGGGCGGGCACCAGGCCGCGGACGGCATCGGCGAGCAACCGGGCGGCGCCGCGCAGCCGCAGGGCGGAGTTGCGGAGAACCGGCATGGGGCAGGTCTCGACACGTATCCCGCGGGCCTCGAGCTCATCGGTCAGCGGGCCGGGACCGGGCAGGGCGACGGTGACCGTGAAGCGGTCGGCCAGCGCGACCGCCGACTCCAGCAGCATGCGGTCGGCGCCGTAGAGCTCCGCCCCGGGGTGCACGACCAGCAGGGGTGGACGGGTCATCGCGGCAGCCGGCCCATCTCGCGGTACCACTTGACCGATGCGAGGGCGAGGAAGCCCCCGGCCGCGAGAAAGAGGGCGGTGTAGACCGGGACGAACAGCCAGGTCCAGCCATAGAGCACGAACATGCAGGCCAGCAGGCCGTAGTCGGTCGGCAGGGTGAGCACCGAGCGGCCGATTCCGGCAGGCCGCGAGCTCGGCGCGGCCCGCGTGGGCGCCCCGTGCTGGGCCCGCAGCGCCTCGTTGAGCATCGTGCCGAAGTAGGTCACCGCGTCGACGACGCAGTAGCCCAGCGGCACGAGCAGCAGGGCGCCGTCGACGTCGGTGAAGCGGTGCAGACCGATGAGGACGGCCAGGTGCAGGCTCGAGGCCTTGGCGGCGTCCACCATGTGGTCGAGCCACTCCCCCGCCGGCGACCCGCCTCCCCGCAGCCGCGCGAGCTGGCCGTCGGCGGCGTCCAGGGCGTAGCCGACCACGAGACAGGCGGCCACGGCCAGCCCCGTGGGCACCGACGGCGGTACCAGGGCGAGCAGCGCGATCCCGGTGGCGGTGGCGGTGGCGCTCAGCGCGGTCACGGCGTTGGGCGTGAGCCCCGCGTGGAAGGCGAGCGCAGCGAGGACGCGGCCGGCGGGTCGGTTGACGAAGCGTGAGTACAGCGGGGCCCCGGCCGCCCCCTTCTGGGCAGTGGACAGCCGCCGGAGCGTGGCGCGCAGGCCGGGGGGTGCGGCGTCCGACGGGCTCGGCCCGGGAGCGGGGGTCGACCCCGGCCGCGTCCCCCCGACCTCGGCGAGGGCGTTCCCCGAGCCGTCCACTGCCGCCTCCTGTGCTTGCCGGACCGGTCCGACGGCACGGGGCCGCGCGGCCGCACGGTCGCTGGTCGTCGCTCCGACCAGCATCTACGCGCCGGGACGGCACGGGGAGGGCTGGCCGGACGCCCTCACCCCCACGGGTCACCCGGTCGGACGTCGCCCGGGGGGGGATGAGAGCAGTGCCCTCCTCCCCCCCGGGGGTCACTCCGCGACGGTGACCTGCAGGTCGTCGAACCGGACGGCGACCGGGCTGCTCGAGCTGCCCGACAGGTAGGCCGCCAGGCCCACCGAGCCCGGCGCCTGCAGGGCCG